>CAZZHT010000052.1:0-7995 GCA_964653825.1 uncultured Methanosarcinales archaeon | reverse complement strand
GTTAATCTAACCACACTTATAACATTAATTTCGTTGATTCTTTTAATTCAAACAGCTTTAGTAGCAAAGGCCCAGACAAATGAAAACAGTATAATTCATGGAACTGTCTATAACTCAGAATTAGATCCCATAACAACTGCAATAATCGTAATAAACACAACCCCAACACAGAAAGAAGTAATTAGAAACGGCACATACTCACTGAGTGTACCAAAAGGTCATTACACACTAATCATAAGAATGCCCCATGAGAAACCGAATCAAATTTTATACTCACAAGAAATAAACATCACAGAATCGGGGAACTTCCTAAATGATATAATCATACCATTCGAGAACCTCTCAATCTCAGAACCAGTGCCAACAATCAACAATATATTTAACGCCTCAAACAATAATAACGAAAGCAAACTAAACAAATCGAAATACTACAATCTCATAATAATACTCTCACTGATAGTCATATTTATCTTACTAATAGTTTCACTATATCTTGCAAAAAAGATAAAGAGAAAAAACAATGAAATAAAAAAGAATATCGAAGATATAGAACAGCCAAAGAGCAACGAAATGAGTTATGAAAAAAGGAAAAAAATCAACAAACCAACTCAAAACAAATTAGAGAACCTAATCATCGATTACATAAAATCAAAGAATAACCTCACCACACAAAAGGAAATCAAGAAAAAATTTTCACTATCAAACACAAAAGTAAGTTTAGTACTATCCACCCTTGAATCGCAAGGTCTAATAATAAGAATAAAAAAAGGAAGAATTAACATCATAAAACTAAAACAGAATAACTAATCAAACTAAAAATAGCAAAATAAAAAACGGAGAAACAAACATGAAACACAGACCAAAGACAACCATCATTCTAATATCTCTATTCATAATAGCACAATTTTTTGGAATAATAACATTTTCACTCAACACACAACCCAAACAAATAACAAGAACCATCATTAACCAAACAACGCACAAAAACCAAACAATAAACATAACTCAGTTCAATAACGCAGAAACTGTATTAGGTCAAAGACCTGAAATGAATGCTTACCTTGCTATACTTTACATACTAATAGGAATACTATTCTCAACAATACTCTTACTCATAATAATAAAAATCAAAATAAAAAAAGTATGGAGTGGGTGGTTCTTCTTAGCAGTATGGCTCTCAATAACAATAACACTCGGAGTTTGGTTTAACTACTTCATAAGGAACTATTATATCTCAGCAGTTCTATCAATAATAACAGCTTTCATACTCACATACTACAAAATCAAAACAAAAAATTCACTTCTTCACAACATTACTGAGATAATGGTTTACACAGGAATTACACTATTATTTGCTCCAATATTAAACATTACATCGGCAATCATCTTATTACTCATTATATCTGGATATGACATGCTATCTGTATGGAAAACAAAGCACATGGTAACAATGGCTAAATTTTTAACATCTTCAAGGGAATTCTCGGGCTTCATGATTAAAGAGAATACAAAAGAGGACCAATACAAAAAAGCAGATAACACAAACAAATCCAACATTCGAAAAGAACTTAATGAAGAAAACATAAAAAACATAAAGCCAAAAACAACAAATGCCCATTCTAAAGACAATCCAGACAATAACTACATCAACACCAAAAACAACAAAAAAAATAAATACCACGATGACACAGGAATGGCAATATTAGGTGGAGGAGATGTCAGTTTTCCAATGTGGTTTTCATCTGTTTACTTCTTAGCAATGTTAAACAGATACCATACCTACCTAATCCCATTTGCACTCAGCTCAATAATAATAGCATCTGCAACAGCATCGCTCATACTCCTTTTCATTTACTCAAAAAAAGGCAGATACTATCCTGCGATGCCATTTTTAACAGCAGGCTTACTCGTTGGTTACTTAATAGTATCCCTACTTTGAAACAATAAAATAAGAACAACCAAAGAAAAAAGCAATATTAAAACAACAAAATAAATAAGTACAAAATAATAAAAAGCAAAACAATAGGTGATTAAAATATTCACTAAAACAATAAAGATAAATCCATCAGAGGAATTAGACATAATCCCAATTACAAACAAGATTAACAACACAATCTTAGAGGCCAAAAATCAGGAAGAAACAAAAAACAATATCAAAGAATATCATATCAACGGAATTGCAGTCATATTTGTGAAACACACCACTGCAGCCATCTACATAAATGAAAATGAATCAAATTTAAAAGAAGACATAAAAGAATTCTTCTCTGAGTTAGTCCCAAAATCAAAAGATTATAAACACAATCATACAGATGATATCAGAGAAAATGGTTTTAGTCACATAAGATCAATTCTCATTCCAACATCAGTAGTCATTCCAATAACAAACGATAGGTTAGATTTAGGAACATGGCAAGACGTCTTCTTTGTTGACTTTGATGGGCTCCAAAGAGAAAGAGAAGTTTCAATTACCCTCATCTACTAATTCAAGAACATTAGCGTATTGATTATTAATTACCCGACTCACACAAGATATCAAAAACATACTAAATACCAAAAAACTATCAACATTAATCAATAACAATAACTCATAATAAACATAAGCAAATTACCTTACCTTGAAAATCCAAGGATAAACCCTCTTAAGTTCGTTTCCAAAAGAAAATGGTCTAAATATACCTAATTCTGAAATAACTCCTGTAATCAAATTTGGATCGACTCTCTCAAAAATAAAAGTATTCACCTTAACACCCTTAGGTCTATCCGGCCAGAACTCATCAGGATCCCTTCTCTCAACAGTTTCATCGTATCCAAAAATAGTAAGGGGATCGAACTTCCAAGAATCAGAGCAGGAATATACAGGCACCTCAAACTTATTAGCTATTTCAGCAACCATCTCTGATCCAATCTTATTGATAACCTTTCCAGTTGAGCTAATAGCATCAGCACCAATCATAACCAAATCTGCTTTTTTAATTGCCAACCTTGCAGCAGAATCAACATAATAAGTTACAGGGATACCATAAGATGAGAGTTCTCTTGCAGTAATCCTTCCCTGGTACAGAGGTCTGGTCTCAGTAAGATGTACCTCAAAATCAACACCCTTGTCCTTTGCTTTTTTAAGAATATTCACAACAGTAGAAGAATGGCAATGCGTATAAACAACCATACCCTTTTTAATCTTCAAAGCACCCAAATAGGCAATCTTTTCCTCACTTGTTTTAAAGTGATTCATAACATCTCTATACCTACGAATAAGAATACTCAATGTCTCACTAACATTCTTATAATCCAAATCATGAACAATATACCACAATACATTTCTCATAGCGGGCTCAGTCGGTCTCACATCCTTAAGTTGTTCATAACCCCTAACAACCAGTTCCTTTAATTCTGAACCACTCTTAACCTGTGAATTTTTTACAAGGTCGAGTAAAGCAGAGGCAGCACTCATTGCAACATTCTGAGCCCCCTGTATTTTAATTTCCTTAATTTCCTTTAAAATCTCATAAAAATCCACAAGAGTCACCTACAAAAATCACAGATAAATTCACAACAAACAAAAATACATAAAAAACTCCATAAAAAGCAAAACTAAAAAAGAAACAAAGGAACAAAAAAAACAAAAAACTATAAAATCGAATCCATATCAACTGTATATCATAATCCATTAATATTAAAATATTAAAATATTAACATCAACAAATATCAAAATTAAATTACACCACATAATCACAGAGACATTATTATATCCATTCAAGATACTTTATTTGATACAATCTCATAGTTTATTTGATACATTCTCCGATATATTGTAATTTAATTATCTCCTTCTTGATCTCGTTGATTTGCTGCTTTTCCTTTGAGATGTCGCCTTTGCTGACCTTGATTTAGAAACACGAGAGGGACTCTTGCTACTTCTTGTAGCTCCTGATTTGCTCTTACTTCCAGAGACCGTTTTTTTTGCTTTAGGTCTCTGATACTTTGCCAAATTAGTTGCACTTGTTCCCACTTTTTTCCCAGCGACCGAAGGAACAACCTTTTCAAGTATTTTCTCCTTTTTATCAATATCTTCTTCCTCTTTATCAAGATCCTTTTCTTCCTCTTCAATATGTTCTTCCTCAACCAACATTTTCTTAGATATCAAAAACAGATTCTCATCGATTCGAGCAATGCTCCTCTCAATAAGGACCATAAATCTAATCAAGAAAATCAATGCACCCAAGGTCCCTATGACCACAGCCAAGGTAAACTTAATAAGAGTCATTTGATTTTGCATATTCAATAACATTCCAGATATCTGACTCGCATCTACAACCATAAAATCGCCTCCTTTAACTAAAAAATAAACACACATTTAAACAAAAACACTAAAAGTCATAGTAACATCAACTACATCCTTTATTTAAATACTTTTTTATTTACTTTATAGTTAATAATTCAATTAGTTCAAGAATAGCATTAAAAAACAACTGATTATTCCAAATACATTTACAAAATCACCTGTTTAATTATTCATTTAAATTAACCAAACTCATTTTTATCATATAAAACCCTAACATCATTACAGTAATAGTTATTATTTACACTCTCACCCCTGCAAGCAATTGTAGGACTCATATTTTCCTTACTTTTAGAACCATAACCATTACCTATAAAGTCCTTACTATTCTCACTATTCTTACTCTTATTATTCAGATTATTCTTATTCTTGCTATTCTTATTGTTCGAGAATTTACTAAGATAAGCAACTGTAGAATTGTCGAGATTACTTTTTTTAACAAAGAGATTATCATCAACAACTTCCTTTGACTTTATAACACAGTAACTCTTACCGCAGTATGCTCCCACAATGGGCCCTGAAAACAAACTCACATTTCCATTATCATTTTGAGAAACAACAAAAAGCACAAAAATAGATAAAATTGCAACAGAAAAAGCCACTAACTTTACCCTTTCCTCAAAGCTTACCAATAGAATCACCATAACAAAACAATCAAAAAACAAAAATCAAAGTAAAAACAAAACCATAATTTAATAAATAAAAAGGGTACAATAAAAATAATAGCAAAGATTTAACATCAAAAAAAACAGATAAAAAAACACAAATCCAAAATATAAAAGTTATCAACACAAAACCATTAATATCACGAAACAAGATTATAAATTGATAAAAACAGCAATAACGTAAGAAAAAGAAAAATATCAACCAAGAAAAAATTCAAAACATCTAAAATACACTTAATAAAATGTACCGTGAAATCGAAGACACCACCTCAGATTTAGGAATTGAAGTATACTCAGATACTTACAAGAAATTACTTGAAGAAAGTGGAACAGCTCTATTCTCGCAGATATGTGAAATCAACAAAATCAAACCAAAAAAAGAAATAAAAATAGAAGTAAAAGCGAACACTCTAAAGTCCCTAACATTCAACTGGCTTTCAAGTTTAATAACCCATGCAGACATAAACGAACTATTTCTTTCTCAATTCACAATTGACAGTATAACATTCATAAGTTCTGAAAATAAAAGCAAGATGACGAAAACAAACAATGAATTAAAATCAGAACCAAAAAAACACTACACTGAAGACAAAGACATGCTTTTAATTAAAGAACTAAAAAAAGAAACTACAGAAAGCAATAACAGTAAAAAAACAGAAACAAAAAACAATAAATCAGAAAAGGTATTCATTATAAAAGCAACCATAAAGGGTGAAGAGATATCAAAAGAAAAAGCTAAATCTCAGATAAAAGCAATCACATACTATGACTTCAAACTAGAAGCAAATCCAAACAAAAGCAACAAATGGTACCTACGATTTGTATGCGACATATAATAAAGAGATAAAAAACTCCAAAATCAATATACAATTACTATATACTAAAAAAACGGAAGAACAAGATATAACATAAAGAGATTATAATAACCAAAACAAAAAGATTTAAATAACTACAAATATAAAAAACTTTTGATTTCGCATTCAAAATGTAGTCTCCAAAAATCATTAATTAATATTTAATAATAATTACATCAAACTACAAAAGAGAGATATCTAACCCTATAAATAATTAATAATAATTAAATATGCTTCAATAAATTCGAAACATTTAAATAACATCACCAAAAACGAAATCTATGGTAACAAAAAAACTTTTAATTTATTCTGTTATGTTGCTACTATTTCTTTTGTTTTTCTCAACAAAAGCTACGGCAATAAACCAAATACCAAATTGTTGTCCGAGCTCTGCGGACTCATCAGCGGTTTACCAACATTTTTACAATGATTACAAAGCAACTGGTTCAAGTGATGAGAACGCCATGAGTGAAGCAAAGCGTTTAACAAAAACGCAGTTAGCAGCAATAAATGGACAGATAGAAGAATGTCAAAACCAATACAAAGAATTTGTTAAAGAGTATGAAAACTATCTAAATAATTGCAAAACTCGATTTAACACAGAATTGAGCTTACACAACTATTACTGTTTTAACGATACAAAAACAAAACAAAGCGTTAACTCAGTTATTGAAGCAATAAACTCAAACCTCGAAAACAACTATTACAAAGACGGGAAAATAGATAGACACAAAGATAACCTCATCAATGAACAGAATGATATTCTTTCAGGAAAAAGCATTCTTTACGAAGATGCTTTCCAAAAAGTGAAACAATTCATGGATAAAGATGCTGATAATTATTTCTTTAACAAGGCAGACATATTCAAAAAGGCATTTGATGACTGTATCAGTAAAGAAAACGTAAAAGGACTATGTGAAAAATACGAACAAAAGATAAAAAATTACGCAGTTCCAGTTCCACTTGACTACGTTAGTTCTAAAGAAGAGAGGGACTCCTTTTTATCCTGCATGAGAGCAGAAACCTATGATTACTGTGCCAACACAAAATATCTCGAATTAAAAAACACGATGATAAGTGAATGTGAAAGTATAATAAACATAGGCCCTGAGTACTTCACAGCTGGATTTGGGGGTACAATCTCAACCAATGAAAAAGAGAACAAGAGCACAACAAACAAAGATAAAATCAGTGAAAACATAAAATACTCCTATACAGAAATCTCATTGAATAGGGATGCCATAAGTTTAGGCAAGGAAATCAGAGGAACAATGACTGACTATGGAATAGATAGTAATAATGAAGTTTGCTTCTATGATAAACCAAAATACCACGAAATCAAATACTCACTTTCAAGAACACTAGAAAAAGGTGAAACTCTAAAAATAATAATAAAACCCATTGTTGTTAAAGGAATGGGTGTCTGGTTTGACATATTCTCAAGCGGGAAGCTAAAAAAAGACATCACAGTTAAGTTATACGGTAATGACATAAAAAATTCTGTTAGTTTCGTAATTCATCCTGAGGAAGAACTAAAAATAACATCACTTACAAAGATTAGAAATAATCCTGCATGGGACAATAGTTGGAGCACCTATGAAATTACAATCTCAAATCCATCAAAAATGAGTGTGTTTTATAAAATCTATTCCAACGTACCGCAATCAGAAATAAGGGTACAAAAGAGAACCTTTTACGGCAGTGCAACAGTAAGAACAAAAGACACAGAACTCAAATTTGGTTGGAAATCACCAAAAATATCAAATGACTATAGAATAAACATAATAAAAAAACTTCAGAAGATAGAAGCTAATATAGAGCACAAAGCCAGCATGGATATTGCCCAATCAAATTTAATAAAAAGATTGAGATTAAATGGGGCACCGAAAACAGCAGACCAGGTAGACAATCTATTTAATGCAGTTGATAACACAGTAGCAGGAGCTGACTCCCTTTCCCAAGCCAAAGATTTAAAAAATGGAAGAAAAAATGGGGAAAGCCCTATATTCTATTACACAAAACATCTCGTTAGAGGATACTCTAATATGGAAGGAGTAATTGGAAATTATATTCCAGATGGTGTTCCATTAAAAACAGTAATGGACGGTGTAAGTTATGGCTTAATTCCACTCCA
>CAZZHT010000051.1:6765-8060 GCA_964653825.1 uncultured Methanosarcinales archaeon | reverse complement strand
CGATTCAATAATAGTAATTCAATAGCAAAGCTTGAAAACAAATAAAGATAAAAAAATAATATCACCAGGTAAATAATCTTTCAATTATAAATAAAGATTTAAATAAAATTCTATTTCAATAGGTGGTATCCCAAAAATTAATTCAAATAAATAAACTGCTTACTACTAAAGGAAGGAATCACTTCGAAACAATAAAACTCTCAATAGGGTAGTATCCTTTTAAAATAAGATCTGAATGTGATGAATATACTCTGACAACTGTCTCGTTGTTCCTTAAGCTCTTAATCATAGCTCTATCAACATCCTTAGAGTAAACTACTTTTTTTATAGCTGGAACTGTTGTGAAAAAAGCAACATCGGGATTTTCTAGTTCTCTATTAACAACTGTGAAAAGAGAATTATCCAGGGAAAACGCAAAACTCTGATTACTATCCAAAATAAAGAAATCAACAACAGGATACTTACGTGTCAAGGGATTCATATGAAGCTTGTAAAAACCTATTTTGTTAGTCAGATAAACAATCTCATCGTAGTTCACAAGAGAGTTATTGATGTTTTTAGGGACAGGTACCGCTGGTCTAACCTGGTTCATAGAAAATACAACAACCACAAAGAAGATTAGTATAAAACTCAATAAAGCACCTATTGTAATCATTAGAAAAAGACCCGAGTGATCAGGGGTGGTCTCTTTTGATTTATTTTTATACTTTTCATCTTTTCTTTTTAAATAATCATGATTTAAATAATCAAAGTAATGGTTTTCTTTTTTAGCATTTAATCGGCTCTTCTCAAGATCATCACTGATACTCTCAATATTATTCATTTCAAATTCATTAATAATCTTATCATCTCTGATTTCCTCTTTATCTCTAAATTCATCTTTCTTATTATTAATGTGCTGTATTTCGCTCTTATCGTTATGTTCAGAAGCCATCATCATACTTTAATAAATAAGCTAATTATAAATATAACTTATCATTTAAGAGTACTAACATCTTCTTTATTGATTTCTGCTTTTTACTTACTTTTTTACTTTTTTTTGTATTTTTATTTTTTTATTTTTCTACTTTTTTCCTACTCTCTTACTTTTTTACATTTTTACATTTCTACATTTTTACTTTTTCGCGTTTCGACGTTTTTATTTTTTCCCGAATTTTTTTTTTATTCTTATTTATTTTATTTGTTTTATTCATTATACTCATATTTCTTTACTATCTTTGCTTGATTCACAATGTGATATTAATTTGTGATGCCCAAATACTGTCTCAGGATTCTTTAGTTAGGATAGTATTAAA
>CAZZHT010000051.1:0-6665 GCA_964653825.1 uncultured Methanosarcinales archaeon | reverse complement strand
TAATTTGTGATGCCCAAATACTGTCTCAGGATTCTTTAGTTAGGATAGTATTAAAAAAGAGAAAGCTTTTAAATACTATTGAAGTCCTAATTCACGTAGAAATATTAATTTTATTTTCTTACAATGGTGTTAATTATGAATGATAATGAAAAAAATGATAGAGAGGAAAATCCTGAAAATAAGCATCCTAAAGATACCAATGATGATAATAGTGTTAACAATCAAGATAATCAGAACCAAGATAATTCTAAATTATCAGAAAGTAACAATGTTCCTGTTGCAAAGAATCTCATAAATCATGAGATTGAAGATGAAATGAAGAACAGTTATATTGATTATGCTATGTCAGTAATTGTCGGTAGGGCTCTGCCAGATGTAAGAGATGGACTAAAGCCAGTGCACCGTAGGGTTCTGTTCTCAATGTATAAATTGGGTATATTCCACAATAAACCTTTTAAAAAATGTGCGAGAATTGTAGGAGATTGTTTAGGTAAATATCATCCTCATGGAGATATTGCTGTTTATGATACGCTTGTGAGAATGGCTCAAGATTTCTCACTGAGATATCCGCTCATAGATGGTCAAGGTAATTTTGGAAGTGTTGATGGTGATTCTCCTGCAGCTATGAGATATACAGAGGCAAGATTATCAAAGATTGCAGAAGAGATGTTGAAGGATATAGATACGGATACTGTTAATTTTGTTCCTAACTTTGACGGTAGTTTGAAGGAACCCGAAGTATTGCCAGCGAATCTCCCAAACTTATTGGTAAACGGTTCATCTGGAATTGCAGTGGGAATGGCAACAAATATGCCTCCTCATAATTTAAATGAGACCTGCGAAGCAATCAAGAGTTACATTGATAACCCTTCTATAACAATTGATGAACTTTCAAGAATCATGCAGGGCCCTGACTTTCCAACAGGAGGGATAATTATTGGAACTTCAGGTATAAAAAACTATTATTATACTGGTAAAGGGAAAGTTAAGGTTAGAGCAAAATCTGAAGTAATTACTAAAAAAGAGAAGAGTAAGATTATTATAAACGAACTTCCATATCAAGTTAATAAGGCCAATTTAATAAAAAATATTGCGGATTTAGTAAAAAATAAGATTATTGATGGCATTAGTGATATTAGAGATGAATCAGATAGAGAGGGTATAAGAGTAGTAATTGAAGTTAAGAAGAACTATAATCCTGAAATTCTGTTAAATAAGCTATATAAACATACAGCTCTTCAAACAACTTTTGGAGTGGATATGTTAGCTCTTGTCGATAATGTACCAAAGAGATTAAATCTTAAACAAATAATATATTTCTATGTTAAACATAGAGAGGAAGTTGTAAAGAGAAGATTAGAATTTGAGTTGAGAAAAGATGAAGCAAGGCTTCATATACTTCAGGGTTTAATAAAGGCATTATTGAATCTTGATGAAACTATAAGAATCATAAAATCTGCTAAAGATGTTAAGGATGCTAAAGATGAGCTTATTTCTTTCTTAGAGATAACAGAGACCCAAGCACAAGCGATTCTTGATTTGAAACTTCAGAGATTAACATCTCTTGAACAAGAGAAAATTAAAATCGAATCAAAGACCCTTGAAAAGAGGATAGATGAGATTAGAGAAATTCTGGCTTCTGAGGATAAGATTTTAGAGATAATCAAAACGGAATTGAGTGGAATTGAAAAAACATACGGTGATAATAGAAGAACCGAAATAATTGAAAGCAACGAGGAATATGATGAAGAACTTGATGATGAGAAACTTATTGATGATGAAGAGAATGTTATTATAGTAACAAGAGCAGGTTATATAAAGCGAATGAAGTCAGATGAATACCGAACTCAAAATAGGGGAGGAAGAGGAGTTTACGGTCTAAATATGAAGGACGAGGATGAAGTAAAGGATATATTTGTTGCCTTTACATTAGATTATATACTCTTTTTCTCAAATAAAGGTAAGGTTTACTGGAAAAAGGTTTACCAATTACCTGTAGGGTCTAGGCAATCAAAGGGCAAGGCCATTGTGAATCTCATAAAAACAAGCGAGGGAGAGAAAATCACTTCATCTATTTGTATAAGAAGCTTTGATGATAAGAAATATATTTTCTTTGTAACTAAAAAAGGAGTTGTCAAGAGAGTTAATTTGATACATTTCTCAAATCCTAGAAAGGGTGGTATTATTGCAATAAACCTTGATACTGATGATACTCTTATAAAAACCTTTGTGACTGATGGGAGTAACGAAATCATAATAGCAACGAAGAATGGATTTGCAGCAAGATTTAATGAAAAAGAAGTCAGACCAACTGGGAGAAATGCAAGGGGTGTAAAGGGCATTACACTTAAAGGCAATGATGAGGTAATTTCTGCAGCTCCTGTTGAGAATGATACCACTTTGCTGACAATCACCTCAAGAGGATTTGGCAAAAGAACCAGAGTTGAGGATTATAGATTAACAAGAAGAGGAGCAAAGGGGGTTATCAATCAGATTTGTAATGAAAAAACAGGAAGTGTTATTGATGTCCTATTTGTTAAAGAAAATGAGAACCTAATTGTGATTACCAAAAAGGGTGTTGTCATAAAAATACCTGTTAGCTCGGTTCATATTTCGGGAAGAAATACAAAGGGAGTAAGAATAATAAAACTAACAGAAGGGGATGAAGTTGTTTCAATTGATAAAAACAAGGACCTCAACGACGAAAGTGATGAGAATAACAATGAAAGTAACTCAGATAAGGGCTTAATCAACGGAAATGACTTGAGATAATTCTTGAAATAATTTAATGAAGTAAAAAGGATTATCTCGTTAATATCATTTTGATTTCAGTAGAAATGATAGCGTTGTTAAAGAATATCTTATTGTTTGTTAATTTTCTGTTCATAAATGATTTAAGGGATTTAATTAGAATAAGAGCAATCTAAAATTCAGTTTTTTAAGTGATATAAAACTCTTTTTATCATATCTTTAAAATAATAACTCCACATCTTTGAAATGGAATATGTATTCTCTTCAATAAGAAACTTACCTTTCTTGAGTTTTTCTCTTAAAAACCCTTTTATATTATCTTCCTCAAATCCCTGTTTCTCAAAAAGAGTAAGATAGGTATTGAAATAAAAACCCTCATCGTGAGCATCAGGATTAGAAATCACAGGAATGCCTTCTTTTTTACCAATGATTTTTGTCAAAAGATTATAATAGGTTAGAGGAAATACAATTCTTCCATTTGTTTCAATTGCATCTATTGCATACTGCTTATTCAATCTAATAATATTTTTAATTCCGACTCCACTGCTGAGTGTAATAGTCGGATGTGGTAGGATAACTATAGCATCCATCTCGTTTAGTTCTGTAATAGTTTCATCCAATGACCTATGGTTTTTTGGTTCTTCGGTATTTGCAATTGCAAGAACATGATAATCTTCCTTTGTTGTAATCTCTTCACCCCTCAAAAGATAAATGATTTCATTATCATGATTATCATTATGATTACCATCGTGATTAATTTTATTCTCTTTTAGATTTCTTGTAATCTTCAGTGAGTAACCATTAATATGGCTAATATCGTAATCTTTACCTAAATCATAATTACCACTATAAATATCTATGAAAAATTGGTCTGTTTTATGGTCTGTGATTGCAACAAGATTGTACATGTTCTCAAATGCTTTTTCTATAATTTTCTTTGGTGAAAAAGCTCCATCAGAGTAGGTTGAGTGACAGTGAAGGCAACTTAAAAGGTAGCTCTTCTTCAGTTCTTGTTTTCTTTCAATAAATTTATCAATACTAATGATTCATCACCTCAAAACCTCTTAACATATGATTGCAAAAGCCGTTAAATAATCAAGTTAATAAACAAAGGAAAATAATACATTAAAAAAGAGTCATACAAGCCCATTTTAAAACTTTTCTATTGTTTTTACTCATCAGTTAAAAATAAGTAAATTTTGAAGAAAGGATATCATGAAGGATATTAAATAAAAAACGGGGTGAATTATGAGGATAAAAAAATAAGAGAGGCGTTGTTATAATTCACGTCGTAAGAAAATAAGTAACAAGAAAACGTAATAAGAATTATATGGTACAAATAGGATTAATGTTTCTCATATAATTATCTTATGTAATAGAAAAATGTAATAAGAATTATGATACTCTATATTAAGGTAATTCAGGAGCTAAAGTAGGAGTCCAGTTTACCTGTGCTCCAGGAGATAATTGGTTATTTAAAATAACATCATGCTTATTTATGGTAAATTTAATAGAGTAAGGAAAATCCTCTTTGAACATCCTTGAATAGATATAAAAAACCCTTAAATCACTTCTACTACTTATATTAAGATTGGATACATAACATTGATTAACCCTATTGCAGTAAATCTTATTATCACCTACAAGAGTTACACAGATCTCAGAAGCATTTGTTTCTCTAACAACAAAGACGGTGTTTAGTGATGAAGGAAAAGTCAGGGTTTTATCGACCCTATAAAAAAAGCCTGACTTACAAGCAGAGCTTACTTGAGAAGTTAGCTGATTAAGGTTCTCAATAACTTGATTTACCTCTTGGTGATGTATTGAAATGTTAACTAAATGAAAAAAGATAGGCAACATTACCGCAACTACCAGTAAACCTACAAACACCCACAACCATACTTCAATGGATTCCATTTTATGTTCCTGTTAACTAGTTAATAGTCCTATTAAAATTCTCATATCATAAGTTTTATTGATTGATAATAACATCAGTTAACAATTGCAGATTGCACTAAAAGATTAAACAAAAAAACACTAAGAAAGCACTACTGAAAAATTATCACTTGGTTAATCAATTAAAATATTAATCTTAAATGAATCAATCCTGACAAAAATAATGAAAGAGATGATATAAAGATGATATCATGAGTTAATATAAAACCTCTAAAAAATCATAAAAAATCATGAAAAGTTAATGGAGCTCATTAAAGAGCTGAAAAATCTAACAGATTTAACTTAATAGACCTCAAATCCCTTACCATCAAACAGTATTATAAATTTGTGGTCTTTTCCCGTTGCTTTAATATAGATATCCCAATCAACACCTTTCCTTCTGAGATTAGTATCTAATTGATTGAGTATTTGATTAATTTTATTTTCATCACAGGATGTTGGTGTTCCTGTTTGAGTATAGGCAATTGCTCCGCAAAAGACCCCGTTGTTAAAGACACTCATATCGCTATTTGAAGAATTATTTTCTCCAGTAATAAATTCATAACACTTCCAAATTTCATTTTGTAAAGTGGTGTTTAATCCGTCACATGAATTAACATAAATAACATTATTCACCCAACTCCCACCATTATGTCCTTGAGGAACAGGGATAGGAATCCAGTGCCCCTGAGAATAAAAAGAGTAAACCATCATAATTACAAAAAAACTTACAACTACTGCTATGAGAATCCCAAAGATATAGTCCAAACTGAGCATTGACTTCTTGCTACCTTTTATGAAATTCATAGTTTAACCAGATTTAATTTTTTATGAGGACTTATTTAATGATTGTCTTATTTTATAATTTGCTAACCTAATAGTTTAATGATAATTTAATATTTGATAAGAGTTCAATGTGATTTTAGCCATATAAGATAATCAAAATATCTTCTTAATTCTTTGCTATAATAGTTTAAAAAGGCATTAAAGGGTCATAAGATATAACAAAACCCATAAATTAAGATTGTGATTTTATAAACTCTTCTAATAATTTTGAGATGTATGAAAAGGTATAGGCAAATAATATAACAAGAATAATAACCACCAATAAATAAATTACCCATTTTAAGACACTATGATCTTTATTTGCAACAACAGGCATAAATGGGACTACTGTTGATGTTGGTACCGTTTGTTGAGGTGATATTTGCTTTTGTTGATTATTAGCAACATTATTAGCATTATTGCTATTATTTAAAGTATTTCTGTTGTTCATTGAATTATTAGAATTATTGGCATTGATATTATTGAAACCGTTAGGATTTTGGGTTGCGTTATTATTATTTCCTCCTTGATTCATATTTACCTGGTTGTTTAAACCGTTAGAACCATTAACGTTGTTCAGAGTGCTAGGATTACCATAAGTGTTATTAGGCCAGAGTTTCTTTTTAGAATTCTCATCTTTCTCATCAATTTTTTTTGTAACATCAATGATATCAGATTGAGAAACAGGAAGTAAATTACCAAACCCATCCTCTTTTAGAATAACATAATTAGGATCACCAGTATTCTTTAGATATTCAACAGCAGACTCTAGTGTATCAAAGTGCTCATATCTTAGATGATTCGTAACAACATATGCCATTTTAGTCAAACCCCGCATTAAATAACATTGATAATATCAATAACGCTTATTAATGATATTTTAATGTATTTAAACGCAAATATATTAAACATAAATATATTAATGCGATTGTTAGCTTAACTCATTCATTAACTTTACTAATTAACTTTATTAATTTTTGATGATAACAATTTTTGATGACAACAGTAATAAAAATGATTAAATAAAATGATTAAATAAAGTGGTTAAATAAAATAGCTAAGTAAAGTGGAAATGGTTAAATGAAAAAAGTGATAAACGAAAGTAAAAGAGTAGCAATTTAAAAAATAAAACAAAACATAAAACACAGTTAAAA
>CAZZHT010000050.1:0-8470 GCA_964653825.1 uncultured Methanosarcinales archaeon | reverse complement strand
AATAGCAGTAAAAATGACCAAAGTATGAGTGATAATTATAATATAAGTAATGATAGTAATAGTAATAATAGTAATAATAGTGGTAGTAGTGACATTAGCGATAAACTTCAAAGATACAAAAATATCGATGAAAAGAATTTAACTCCAGCCATGAGACAGTACAAGGCGTTGAAGTTAAAGTATCCTGATTGTATAATTATGTTTAGAATGGGAGATTTCTACGAGATGTTCTACGATGACGCAGTTACTGCTTCAAGGGTCCTAGAGATTACACTGACCTCAAGAGGTAAAGGGGATAAGAAAGCTCCTTTGGCAGGGATACCTTATCATAGTTTAACATTGTATCTTAAGAGATTCGTTAAAAAAGGGTATAAGGTTGCAATTGTTGAACAATTGGAGGATCCAAAAAAGGCAAAGGGGAGGTTGGTTAAGAGGGATGTCATAAAGATTATAACTCCTGGAACTATACTTGATGGAGATTTAATTGATTCTAAAGAAAATAACTACCTCATGTCACTTTATGCCTTTGGTAATAATATCTCATTGGTTTTGTGTGATATTTCTACAGGAGAAGTGCTGGTTTCTAAGGTTGATTCAATTGAAGATTTTAGAAGTGAGGTTAAGAAGTACTCTCCAAAGGAGTGTATTGTGCCTGAAAGCTTAAGAATTAATGATGAGATTATGAGAATTATGAAAGATGAAGGAATATATGTTTCACTTAAGGATGATGTTCTGTTTTCTAAGGATTTTTCTAAGAAAAAGGTTTTGAATTACTTCACAAGGGAAAGCTTGAGTTCATATGGAATTGAACTTGATGAATCGGATTCTGTTAATACAATAAGAAGCTTAGGGGCCATGTTTTCTTATTTGGAGGAAAATGAAAGGGGAACCCTTAAACAGATTGAATCTATTAAAAAGATTAATGTTAAGGATTATATGATGCTTGATTATTCAACAATTAATAACTTGGAACTTATTGAAAATATTGTGGATAGAAAAAAAGAGGGCACTCTGTTTTCTGTTGTTAATAGATGTAAAACACCTATGGGTTATCGATTGATGTATAAATGGATTCTTAGGCCTCTTGTTAATGTTGAGGAGATTAATAGGAGATTGAATAGTGTTGAAGAGTTTGTTAATCGATTGGAGACAAAGCAAATCTATGATTTTCTTGGGAATGTTAAGGATATTGAGAGGATTAGCAGTAAGATTGCGTATAAAAGTGTTAATCCTAGGGAACTTGTTGCATTATCAAATTCTATTGTTTTCGTTAATTTGATTATTAATAGGTTGGGTGAATTCAAGAGTGAGATGATTAGGGAAATATCAAGGATGAGTAATCTTTCTAAGTTATCTGATATGATAAATAAAGCGATTGCGGAAAATCCTCCGGTTAAAATAAATGAGGGTGGATTTATCAGAGAGGGATATTCAAAGGATTTGGATGATTTGAGAGAGGTTAAAAAGGATGCAAAGATGCTCCTAAGAAATCTTGAATCAGAGGAAAGGAGAAGAACTGGAATTAATAACCTTAAGATAGGTTATAATTCTGTGTTTGGTTACTATATTCAGGTAAGTAAAAATAAGATTTCACTCGTCCCAAATGATTATGTACAAAAGCAAACGCTGGTTTCAGGCAACAGATATGTTACACAGAGGTTAAAGGAACTTGAAGATAAGATTCTTGGCGCAGATGAGAGGATTGTTGAATTGGAGAGACAATTGTATGATTCTTTGTTAGATGAGGTTTCAAAGTATGTCCGAGAGCTTCAAGATATTAGTCAGAAAATTGCTATCCTTGATTGTTTGATATCGTTTGCAATCGTGGCAAGAGAAAACAATTACTGTAAACCAACTATCGATGAGTCAGGAGAAATTGAGATAATTAATGGTAGACATGCTGTTGTTGAGAGGAAACAGGATAACTTTATACCAAATGATGTTAAGATGAAGAATGGAGAGATTATTATTTTAACTGGTCCAAATATGGCTGGTAAATCAACTTATATGAGACAGACATGCTTAATAATTATAATGGCACAGATGGGATGCTTTGTTCCAGCAGATTCAGCAAGGATAGGTATTGTTGATAAGATTTTCTCAAGGGTTGGGGCTTATGATGATATTTCACATGGACAGAGTACATTTATGGTTGAGATGAGAGAAACGGCAAACATTTTGAAAAATGCCACCAATAAGTCATTCATCATTCTTGACGAGGTGGGAAGGGGTACTTCGACATACGATGGAATCAGCATCGCTTGGGCTGTTGTTGAATATATATATAACAAGATTAAAGCTAAGACAATATTTGCAACACATTACCATTTTCTCAATAATCTGGAAAACGAGTATGAGAATATAAGTAATTACCATATGCTTATTAAAGAAAAAGGCGAAGAGATTATTTTTCTTAGAAAGATTGCCAAGGGAGGTACGGATAAGAGTTATGGAATAGAAGTTGCTAAACTTTCAGGGCTTCCTATAACAGTAATAAACGATGCAAGAAAGATACAAAATCAACTGTTAAGTAGCGTTGATACAAAGTTTAAGGCAAATAAGAATGATATTCAGGCGACGTTGGACTTTTTTAAGTGAACTCTTTTAGGTAATTGATAGCAATTGGTGAATTGATAATAAATGGGAGTTTATTTTGGTGGGTAAATTTGAGTGAGATTACCAGTATTACTGATATTATATAGATAACCACAGGAATAGTGTGTGCCATTTATTTTAACTTTTGGAGATCCTATTCCATACATGACGGAATATTTAGGAATTGTGAACTGACTACCGTTCTTTAAGGTTACTGTTCTATCATTTCTGAACATGATTGGATATATTGTGCCGTTGAGTTTGTTTTCAAGAATTATACAAAAATCGTTTTCGATACTAAGTTCCTGTTTCAGTTTTCCATAGTCGCTGATGCTCTCTGCAGCTAATTTTAGTAGTTTAGCATAATCAATTTGAAGGTTATCAGAGTTCAGAATTGATAGGTCATTATTTCCTCCTCCTACATGAGAGGTTTTCGTTAATTTATTTGCTAGAGTGTTGGCATCTAGTTTCAGTTGTTTGTCAGGATTATTTAGGGACTGGTTAAATATGAAAAATAGAACCGTAATTACTCCTAAAAAGATTACTATACTAATTATTAGGTCTATTGAGAAATTCTGTGCCCTTTTATTCCTTATATGTTTTATATTGTTCATTTGATACCACCACTAAAAGTTAAAAAAAGTAAGCATTCAAGCATAGTTTAAAAGTAAAAGTAAAAAAATGGAACTAAAAACTTTATTTAAAGTGAAATGAGCTCAAATACGCATAACAGTTAGTTAAAATAAATTAATACTTATGTTAAAATAAATTAATTTGTTTATATAGTTTTGTTTTTTCTAGTTAGGGATAAATAAAAGGTTTCAATAACAATGGTTAGGGAGTTATGAGTTTCAGAGTTGGTGACTGGGATTATAATTAGTTTATGGATTTATTATGAATCAATATCGTTAATTAAAATAACGGGAAATAAGGGACAATAGTAAATAAAAGATAAAAAGATAAATTATCACAAAAATCAATAAACGAAAAGCAAATTACTAATAAACGATTAATGTTAAAAAATGATTCAATAGCAATCATAAGTTAATAATTGTATTAAAAGAGCAATATTAAATTAAAATAATAGTATTTCAGTTGATAACAATAGTATTCTTTCCTACAAGAGAGATATTATTCATGTCCCCGTATTTTAAAGGAGATTTTAGATTCACATTTCCATAAACTAAACTAACCACATATATTGGATGAGCACTTGGGTTGTTGTAGTTTAATATCATTTCAGAGATATTTTCGGCTGAATTAATCTGAGTTGAATTGAAGATTTCAAGAGAGTAAAGTTGTCCACCAATAGTTGCGGGTAATTTAAAAGATCGATGATACCCTGGTTCTAAACTCTGAGCAAATTGGAGCTCTGTTTTGAGAGATTTAGCAATATCATCTAGATAAAGGTACCTATTGTTGTAAGAAATCTTTTGATTATAGTAGTTGAACACAGACATAAATATAGTGAAGAAGAATAAAAAAATTGACATTAAGATTAAGAACTCTATTGATGCTTGAGATCTCCTACGATTGTGAGATTTTATACTTTTTTGTTTTTGTGTATGATTCATTTTTGTTTTTGTTTTTTAATAAACTTTTAAATGAGATTTTAAGCAAAAGAAGATTTTGAGATAATCTAAGAGGATACTACGCTGAGGGAAACGTAAAGAACATTATTATTTTGACCTCCATATTTTGTGTCGAATCTTATTGTTCTTGTACCTTTACTAGATGGGATACGAAGGGATCCCACAAAGTTTGATTTGTTTGAAAAGTTGATTGGAATCCCAATATCAAAAAGAGCAGAGTGAGAACCATGGCAACTGTAGTTTATTAATAATTGTCTCTGATTAAATAATTTCTTTGATGAGTCATTTGTATAAAGGGTTATATTAGTAATACCTCTGGGAATTGTGAGGGTTACTTGATCTCTCGATGGAAAAGAAGAACCATAAACTTTCTGACTCTCCGATTTAATCATTTTGCCTAAGTAATTAATCTGATTATCAACAGTATCGCAAGTTTTTGGAGATACAGAATTATAAAGAATAAAAATTATTGGTATCATTGATGAAAAAATCAGAGTAAAGATTAGCAGGTATTCCATAGAATACTGTGCCTTCTTAGTTCTTTTTACTATCATTTCTTGTTAGCCTCCCATAAGAGTTGTTGAATATTTTATCCACGCTGTAAATTGAAGAATCTTCCTGAGAGTTGTTGGATTCTGATTGCTGATTGTTATTTTGATTTGGGATGCTCTCGTTTATTGTCTTTTGTTGTTTGAGATTGGACGCAGATGCAAGTGATTCCAATCTTTTTAATCGTGTATCAATTTCCCTTAGATTATTGTCATTTTGATTTTTGTAATTCTCAAAGTACTCAATTAATTTGGATAATACTGAGTTAACTTTATCAATTTTTTCATTTAGTTGATTCAGTTGATTCTTAAAGTCGTTTGAGATAGTGTCATTATGTGCCTCAGTATTATTATTTGAGCTCTCTGTGCTTTGATGTGAATCATTTACAGTGCCATTGGTGTTATTTTCTAGGTTATTTGATGTCTTTTCTAAAGAAAGATTGTTGTTTTCTACTTTTAAGACAGAGGTATTATCATTCTTGCCCATATAGTGATTTTTTTCAATCATTTCTTGAGCTTCATTAATGTCTTTAGCAATACCTTTATCAACCAATTCTTTGGCTAATTTATTTCTTTCGACCAGTTTGTCAATGTCTAACATTTTAAATCCTCTCTACCTTAGTAAAAATACCTGTATTAAAGTTCATGTTTCTCAATTTTATAATCTCAGATGAATTTAACGGGATGTTTCACTTGAATGATTATAAAAGTCATCTATAAGCATTAATCACATGAAGCTATTAATTTTGTGGAACATAAAAAATAATTGATTCTTAAATTCGATTTCTTTAATCTAAGATTTCATAGATACAACAAAAATGCATCGGAAGCATCATATACTAAAGATATACTAATAAGATAAAATTCAAATTAATTCATAAAAGGTGTATTTAGTTTTAAAATCTTTTGGTTTTGAATTGTTTTTATTATCTTTTTTGTTATTTTTATTGTTTTCGGTAGTAATTATGATTATGATTCAATGGAGTAAAAATCAATAAAATAATTAGATGATTAAATATAAAATGATTGAAATAAATAATTTAAATAGATTAGTGTAATTAAGATTTACTATAAATTTTTATAAATCAGATGTAAGCTGTTGAGCATATATTTATACTTACTCTTAACGCTTTTTAAACATTTTTCCTACCTGCAGAGTTGTAAAAATCAAAAGAGTTATCAAAATGGTTTATAGGAAAGTTATTCGTTTCTCTTAATTTGATGTATTCTTTGATTTATGGTATTTAGCTTTATCTAAGAAATATCAAAAGTTATAAATATTATGCCTTTCTTTATTGTTTTTGATTATTGTTTGATTCTTTAGTTATTGAATTTTTTAATTTGTGCGAAGGAATTGGAGGTTATTAAGATGAAATATAAGGTAAAAGTAGATGAAGATGCATGTATTGGTTGTGGTGCATGTGCAGCAGTTTGCCCAAAGATATTTGAGATTGGAGCTGATGGAAAAAGTCATGCTAAGGTAAGTGAAACCGATGAGAGCTGTGTTAAGGAAGCTGCTGATAGTTGTCCTGTTGGGGCTATTAAGGTTTCAGAAGAATAAAAAAGTCGAAATTAAATTGAAATCTGTTTGTTTTTATTTTTTAATTCTTTAATTTCTTAGGGTTCTACAGTGGTGATTATTTGTCCTTGCTTAGAGCTATCAATTCCATAAGAGGTGTAATTCAAATAGAACTCATGATTAAATTGATCACCTTTCTTAAATGAACCCGTGCATTTTACTACTTTGTTTTCTCCATTGCCTAAGGTTATTGGAGTTGTATTAGTGCATAATCCTGGGATATAAAGAGTAAGGTTTGAAATTGAACCTTCACCTACATATTCCACAGCTATTTCAACACCAGTAGTGCTTACTTTACTACTTAAAGCGTGAAAATTATTTGGCATCATCAGTTTATCACCAAGTACCTTGCCTGGATTAAAGACACCAAAGTAAAGAAGAGCAGCAGTTGCTGCAAGTATTATTATTATGGCCCAACCATAGGTCATTAAGAATTCCATTGCGGCTTGAGATTTCTTTTTTCTTGAAAAAAAGGGTTTTGAGTTCTTCATTTTATACCTCCTTATGAAATCTGATAA
The DNA here is from genome assembly GCA_964653825.1 of uncultured Methanosarcinales archaeon. Taxonomy (GTDB): domain Archaea; phylum Nanobdellota; class Nanobdellia; order Woesearchaeales; family CAZZHT01; genus CAZZHT01. Next base: position 1,638 of record CAZZHT010000050.1, on the reverse strand, counting down.
GTTAATTTTTAGAGATGTTTCTCTATAGATATTTTTTTGTGAATATTTTTATGAATAAATTTAATTGATTCAGTTAATGTATCGTTTTTTAATAGATATTTTTAATAAATGATATTTTTGGTAAAGATATTCTGTTTATGTTTTTTACTCTTTTTAAAATTTACGTTTTAGTGCTTAACTATTAGATTACTTGAAATGATTATTTTAAAGCAGTTTAAATTGATGATTATTGATGATTGTGATTTTTGTGATTATTGCTTGATTGCGTTTGTTTGACGATGTAACTTTTGATTGATACTGAGACAGTAATCATTTAAGTGATTACTTATTCAAATTGATTATAATTTACAAGTGATTATTATTCATCACCATTGTCTAATTTACTTATTATTTATTTGAATTATTATCTACAATTGCTGCAATTGTTGACTTTGCTATGAATAACTCTTCATTTGTTGGAATCACTAAAACAGGAGTAGTATTGGGTTTTGATATAATTAAACTGTTAGTTTTATTCTTTTCAGTATCAATGGAAATGTTAAAAGATGATAGATTTTCTAGGATTTGCTCTCTTATGTAGTATGCATTTTCACCGATGCCACCTGTGAAGATGATTCCATCAACTCTATTTAGAACCGCAAAGTATGCACCAATATATTTCTTAATTCTATAAGAAAACATTTTCATTGCGAGTTTGGCCTTAGGATTTCCTTTTAAGGATTCTTCGTGAAGAGTTCTCATATCAGAGCTAATTTCGGAAACACCTAATAAACCTGATTTTTTGTTTAGAATGTTGTCTGTTTCCTCAGGAGTTTCTCCAAGTTTTTGTAAAAATAAAGGGATGTAAGGGTCTATATCACCACAACGAGTTCCCATCATTAGACCTTCTAATGGGGTTAAACCCATCGAAGTATCAACGGACTTTCCATTTTCAACAGCAGTTATACTGGCTCCATTGCCTAAATGACATGAGATAAGATTTAGAGTGTCCAACGGTTTTGAGAGGATTTCAGATGCCTTTGTACAAACATACTCGTGACTTGTTCCATGAAATCCATATCTTCGAATCTGATGTTTAGTATAAAATGAATACGGCAGAGGGTAAAGGTAAGAATAATTGGGCATTGTTGAGTGAAAACCGGTATCAAACACAGCTACCTGGGGCTTGTTTGGGAGCTTTTTTGATATTGCTTTAATTCCTAAGAGATTTGGAGGATTGTGTAATGGGGCTAAAAAAGATAGTTGTTCAATAGTTCTTATCACATCAGGAGTTATGATTACTGGTTTCTTAAATTTTTCACCTCCATGAACGACTCTATGACCAATAGCATCAATTTCATCAATAGACTTTATTATAGATTCATTGATTATTGTATCTAAGATTTTGTTAAGGGCTGATTCATGATTCTCAAACCTCATTATTATTTGTTTTTTGATTGTAGGTCTAACCTTGTTGGGGCTTAGTGCTGGATTTTTTGAAGGTAAATTTGAGTAATTAATTTCATAAGTCAATTTAGATGTTGGCAGGGTGATTGCATCAGCAATTCCACTTATGAGAAGTTTGTTATCATCAGATGTTATGTCATACAACTTAAATTTTATACTTGAAGATCCTGAGTTCAATACTAATACTTTCAT
>CAZZHT010000049.1:0-8491 GCA_964653825.1 uncultured Methanosarcinales archaeon | reverse complement strand
TTTTATTGTATTTTTTATATTTAATATTTGTTGGATTTAATTTTTGAGATGTTCATTTGAATCTATTTTTGAATTTGAATCGATATTTGTTTTATGTTTATTTTATGTAATATTATCTTGTGTTATATTGTATTTGAGGTGTATGAATTAGGAAGGTTGTATGTTTGAGTAGGGCCATTTGTTTTGGTGGTTATATAAATAGCAGTTCACGATGATTAGTTCATGTTGATTATATTTTCATTATATTAATGAGGGGTCGATGCTGTGGTTGAGGAGAAAATAAGTGATAAAGTTGAGAAAGGAATAAGCAACAAGAATGATAAAAATAAACAAGGTAGGGTGAGTGAGCAGAATACTGTTGATGATGAGGATGCTGGATTACCATCAAAGGCAGTTAGTTTTGTTGATAGTGGTGTTGTGGGATTTGGGGCTGATGTTTTAGATGATTTTCTTGATGGTGGTGTCGAGCAATCTATTGTAACAACAATTTATGGTCCTTCGGGTTCTGGAAAGAGTAATCTTGCTCTTTTGTTTTTGGTTTCAAATATTCTTAAAGTGAATGCTTCATCTGGTACGCATCTGTCAACTTCTAATTTTTCTCAGAATTTAGATGGTTCTGTTAAACCTAATTCTTATAGTAACGTTGAACCTGAATCAAGTGAAAGTAATGTTAAAAGTAAAATTGATGTTGAGACTGAAAGTAATCATAATAATAGTGAGGGTAATCTTGATAATATAAGCAGTGTTAGAGAAGTGGTAAGCTCTCAAGATGATGTAAAAGATGATAATAAAGAAGATGATAAAAAGGTTATTTTTATAGATACGGAAGCAGGATTTTCTATAAATCGATTAAAACAGATTACTGATAAATATAAATATGTTCTCCAAAATACTCTGCTGTTTAGACCATTTTCTTATAAAGAACAGCATAATGTATTTATTCACCTTGAAGATTATGTTAAGAAGTATTCTGTTAGGGCTATTATTATTGATTCAATGGTTATGCATTACCGACTTGAACTTAGCTCTGGAAATGATAACAACAATATTACAAGTGTAAATAACGAGATGAAAATGGAGTTGTCCATTCTTGTAAGAATTGCTGCGAAGTACAATATTCCTGTTCTTATAACTAATCAAGTATATTCTGATTTTGACTCTAAGGATGAGTTTAAGATGGTTGGTGGTGATTTATTGAGGTATAGCTCGAAGTGTATTTTGAGGTTGGATAATCTTTCAGAGCTGGGACCTAATGTTAGGAAGATTAGTATTGTAAAGCATAGAAGTATTCCTGAGATGAAATCAACTCTCTTTGAAATATATGATAAAGGTGTTAGAAAGTTCACTAAAAATCAGTTTTAATGTTTTTGCTTTTTTCGTTTGTTTACTTTTGATTCTGATTGTCGAGATTGTTTTGTTTTTGATTCTATTTTTTTATTTTGATTTTGTTTTTGTTACTTTTGATTCCTTTTTTAATAGGAGTATTGGTATTTTATTTTGGTATTTTGTGTCCTGTTTTTTATTTTTGTAATTTTATAAATGAGTTTAGATTATAAATAAGTTTATAAAGTATTTGTGCTATTTGTATGTTAAAATGGTATCTGTTGAAGCGTATTTTTACTATATTGATTATTCTATCGTTAATTCAAAGGCAGTTATCTATATGTACGGCAGGGATAAAGAAGGTCATAAGGTTGTTATTAGGGATAGGAATTTTAGGCCTTATTTTATTATTGAAATTAGTGGGGTTAATGAAAAGGAAATTAATGAAGAGAAAGAATCAAGTGTTTTTTCGGATTCAATTAAAAAGATTATGAATTTTCATTATCTAAGTAATGCTTATCCTACTTCTGTTGAGGTAGTTAGGTTAAAGCAGGGTTTAGAATATAAGGAGTATCTTAAAGTTTATGTTAATTTGCCATCTTCTGTTAGGAAGGTTAAGGAGATTATAAAGGCCTCTTTGAAAAACTATTATAAGTCCTATGAAAAGGATATTCTCTATGTTAGAAGGTATTTAATAGATAATGATTTGTATCCCTTGACTTATTATCAATTCGAGGGTGATTTCATTAATTTTAGTTCTTCTTCTAAATTAAAGTTAAGTGAAAAGGCAGTTAATAATGATGTGTCTGGTTTTAAGGTTCTTGATTTGAAATCAATTAATTATACGAATAATATTGGTAATGGCTCTGATAGTAGTCGCAAAAGTAGCAACAGTGACAGTAGTAACAAAAGTGAAAATACCAGTAGTAACAGCAATACCAAAAAGACAAGTAGTCGTAGCGAAAGTGAGAGTAATAGTGGCAAAAGTAGTCATAATAAAAATAAAAGTAACAAACTTGAAAGACATGTGCTTGAAAAGGATTTACATGAAGAGCGTTTACTTAAAAAGGATTCACTTAAAGAAGATTCTGATAAGAACGAGGAGAGTTTTAGTGGTGATGATTCTGATGATGATTATTTTGAGGGTCATGATAGTTCATTTCATACTTCTGTTTCATCTGATGATAAGTATTTGAGAATTATTGCTCTTGATATTGAAACGAGCTTTGAGGGGAATATGCCTGATGTAAATAAGGATAAGATTATTTCTGTTTCTCTTTATAGTAAAAATCTTAAAAGGGTCTTTATGCTTAAAAACGATAACTCAAAGTTGGATTATGTTGTCTTCTGTAAGAGTGAGAGGGAATTGTTAATTAATCTTAGAGATGAAATTAAGTCGTATAATCCTGATTTTATTTTGGGATATAACTCTGATAATTTTGATTTTAATTATATTTTGCATAGGTGTAAGGTTAATCATGTTGATTTTGATATTGGTTTTGCATCGTCTGTGCCGAGGGTCCTCCCAGGTTCTATGAGTTCTGTTAAAATTAAAGGTATTGCCCATATTGATTTGTATAGGTTTGTTAGAAATGTTGTTGCTCGTAGTTTGAGTGTTAAGAGTTTGGGATTGAATGATGTGGCTTCTGCAATTCTAAATGATGGTAAGTACGATTTAAATTATGATGATATGATGAGTTTATGGAACTCTTCGGAAAATTTGGATAGCATTGCAAAGTATAATCTTCAGGACTCTAAGATAACCTATGAGATTGGAATGAAACTCCTGCCACAGATATTTGAACTTTCGAGGTTGATTGGTGTTCCTCCTTATTCAGTTACAAGAATGAGTTTTTCTCAATTTGTTGAGTGGTATTTTATTAGAAAGGCCGTTAGAGAGGGTATTTTAGTCCCAAATAGGGCTGGAAAGGATGAATTAAAGAAGAGAATGAGGGAAAAATATCAAGGGGCTTTTGTCTTTAAACCTTCCGCAGGTCTATATGATAATATAATCGTTTTTGATTTTAAGAGCTTGTATCCCACAATTATTGTTAGTCATAATATCTCTCCTGAGACCTATAATGTTGAAAGTGATGAAAATAATAAGATATATGTTCCTCTTGAAAGCAAAGATGTGAATGATTCTAAGAAGAGTAGATATTGGTTCATTAAGAGGCCTAAGGGTTTTATTGCTAAGTATCTTGAGTATATTATTAATAAGCGAACAGAGGTAAAATCCTTGATGAAGAATGTAAAAGATGCTGTGAAGTACACGCAACTTTATGCTAGACAGTTGTCTTTAAAGACGATTGCAAACTCAACTTATGGTTATTTGGGTTTTTATCTTTCTAGATGGTATTGTTTGGATTGTGCTAAGAGTGTTACTGCTTTAGGAAGATACTATATTAAGAAGGTTATAGCAAGTGCACAAGCTAATGGTTTCAAGGTAATTTATTCGGATACAGATTCTGTTTTTATTTCTTTAGGATTAAATAAAAGTAGGAAGGAAGCTCTTAATTTTCTTAATGAAGTTAATAAGTCACTTCCAGGAATTATGCATTTGGATTATGAGGGATTCTTTGTTAAGGGCCTTTTTGTTGCTCTTAAGAGTACCGATAGTGGTGCTAAGAAGAAGTATGCGTTGGTAGATGAAAACGGGGAGTTGGTGATTAAGGGCTTTGAAAGTGTTAGAAGAAATTGGTCTATATTAGGAAAAGAGGTACAAAAGAATGTTCTTAAGATGATTCTTGTGGATTCTAATCCTGATGCTGCCCTTGATTATGTGAAATCAGTGATTGCTGATTTGAGGAAAGGAGAAATTGATGAGAAAAAGCTCGTTATCACAACGAAACTTAAAAAGGCAATTAGTGATTATGATTCTGTTGGTCCTCATGTTGCTGCTGCTGTAAAAATGAAGGAAAAGGGTATTGCTGTAGGACCAGGTTCAATTATTAAGTATATTATCGTGAAGGGAAATGGCCCGATAAGGGATAAAGTTGTTATTTTATCGGATTATGTTAGTGGAAGTTTTGATGCCGACTATTATATTAACAATCAGATTGTTCCTTCTGTTAAGCAGATTTTTGAAGCACTGGGTTATTCTAAGGATGATTTTCTTGGTGATAAGAAACAAAAGTCATTGAATTCTTTTTTCACTAAGTAATCTTTTGAGAAGTTATTGATATTAAATAAGTTTCCTATGATTCATTATTTTTATGAATTTTGTTTTAGTTATGTTAGTGTTTGATTGAATTAATTGGTTTAATTAGTGTAATTGATGTCTTGGGAATCAGTTAGATTAATTATTGTTGGAGGGTTCTTTGATGTAACTCGTATTGTGTTTTTCTCTTTTTTAGGATTTGTTCTTTTTTTGTTTTTTGCTCTGATTATATCTTTATAATCTGTAATAATCATCTTTCAATGTTGTGATTAAATCTTTAAGATTTAAGTTTACTTCATATATGATTACTGTTGAGTTTTCTCTTAGTTCTTTTTCTAGGTTTTTATTCTTTTCTTTAATGATTTCTCTGAAAGATTTTAGATTATCTTTTAACCTTATTTCTATTGACTTTGTTCTTTTCGCACTGAAAATAGTCGCTTCTTCTAAGGAACGATTGATAAGTGTTCTTATGAAGTCATCTGAGTAAATGGCTGTTTCAAAACTATAGGTGTTTATTGTTTTAAATTTTAAGTAGAAGGTGTGTGAATCACTGCTGAATCTCTTTAATAGGTTATATGGCATTTTCAGTCCTTTCTTTTGAATTTTGATTGTTACATTGTATCTGTTGGGGATGTTATTTGATTGTTTAATGTGAAGTGCTTTGTTATTTGTAGTATCACATATTCTATACTCTTTTTTTGCAATTGTTTTATTTATGATTTCTTCTAATTCTCTCTTTTCTTCTTTATTTAATATTGTGTCTAATTTTTTTGTTTTAGGGTTATTTCTTTTATGGTTTTTCTCTGATATTGCATATTCCTCTTCTAAAGCAAATAATTTGTTTGCTTCGATTTCTTTTTTAATTGAGTCCTCTTCTGTTTCAATTCTGTCCCTGTTTATGAATGTTCCATAGGTATCATCATAAAATTCGGAGATAATCTCAAAATACATTTCCATTCTCTCAGGATCATTTAATATGCCATAATCTCTATATATTTTCTCAGGAATTTCAATTTCATTGTTGAGGTTTATTTCTTTTATTACTTTTTCAATGCCTCTTAACTTGTCAAGCGATTCCTCAGTTGTTATTGGTATTACTATTGCATCATATAATTTTTTAGTTGTTCCTGGTTTATTGAAGGGTGCAATGAATATGTCTCCAAAATTACCGTTGATTGATTGCGGTTCATATGTCTTTATATTCTCTATAAAATAAAGATGATTTAGTGGGTCCTCTGGATTTTTAGAGCTTATGATTACGTCTGGAAATTCGTAGATTTTGTTGGGATTTTTGTTTTTTGGAAAGAGCACGTTTGTTTCTACTGTTTCTGCTTGTTGATCAATAAACTTATGATTGTATATCTTTTCTGAAATCGCTAAGAAATCCTTTATGTTTTCTCTGTGACTCTTTTTGAGTTTTATGGCTATCGCTACAATTCCCTTGAGGTCTTCATATAACTCTGAATTTCTTTTGTTGATGCTTATGTGTGCTGTAGTGATATTGCCTCTTTTTGAGAGCAAAACGCTGTCATTGGTGTTTATTTCTGTGAGAGGTATTCGGTTTTTCATTACATAATCAAAAAAGAGCTCCAGTTTCTTTATTGAGTCATTATAATTATAATCATACATTTTTGTAAGAGGTTAATTTTTATCTTTTTAAATTTTTTGTTATTTGTTAGTGAAAACAATGACTCTGCGTTAGGTCAGTGTCATATTGGAATTACGAATACTTTCTTTTTTGGTTTTCTTTTTTAAGAAATATTTTGTTTCTTGTTTTTTTGTTGTTGGTTTTAATATTTTATTGAGTCCATTTTAATTTTATCTATAATATCACAAATTCTGTAATGGTTATTTTCATCTCTTTTAGGGTCATATGTATCTCTTTTTATTTCTATGGATATCACTACTGTTGAGTTTTCTTTTAGAAATTTTTCTTCTTTTTCATTTATCTCTCTTATTATCTGAAAGGGCAATGTTTTATAATTTCTGTATTTCTCACGAATTGATGTTATATTCTTGAGTGATTCCATATTTTTCTTGAAATTCAATGATATTGCTTTATTGTTTATTTCTGAATCCATTTTTGTATTATAAAGAATGTTTGCTTTTTTTAGAGATATATTCAGGTAATCTATAAATGGTGAGTTGGATTCTTTGATTATTTTGTGGAAGAGTTGTGTTGAGATTGGTAGGTATTCGGTTTCAAAGATAGGTAAACCGTTTTTCAGTTGATTTAGTAAAAAATATTTGTTTTTTATCTCAGGGAGCTGAACAGCTATTGTATAGGACTCTATTTGCTCTCTAAGTTTTTTTATTTTTTGTTCTTTTTTCAGATAAATGTTGTCTTTTATTACTGTTCTGTTTTTTATGTGGTTTAGTTCTTTTTTTAATAAACTCTTAATTTCTGAAAGGGTTTTATTTATTGTTTTTTGGTTATCATATGTCGTTTTATCATCTGTAATGTCCGTAATTGATTCTGTTTTTTTCTGTTTTTTTATTCTAAATAATGGATTTTTGCTTTTCTTTGAATCCTCTGGGTCTTTGAAAAGGTATGATAGGATTTCTATATATTGATTAGAGCTATTAGTGAATTTGGTTTCTGATATTGTTTTTATGACCCTCTTGATGTTATTTTTAATTTTTTTTATATCAATATTATTGGTTGTTGGGTTTTTAGATGATGTTATTTTGAGGTCTCTGTTTATGTTTCTATGCCATAAGTGGAAATATGATTTTTCTATTTCTTCGATGCTGTTTTCATCAATTATTGGTATGATTATGTAATTTCGATAATTTTTTGATGATTTTCTGAGAGGCAGTTCAATTCTTGCATTGTTGGTTTTTTTTGTTACCCTGCTTTTGTTTTTTATTCTTAGGAAGAATTGAGATTCAAATGGATTGTCATAATCTTCAAAAAATCTTAGAAAATTTAGATTGTTAATCTGTCCTTCTGTATTTAGTAATGTGAAAGGATAGTCAATTGAGGGTTCTTTTATTATATATCTGTTGTTATTTTTAGGTTGGTTTAATATGAACTCTAAGCTTCTTTTTGTGTTTTTGTGTGTTTCGATTGCAACTGCAGGTATTTTTATTTCTCTTTCATTATTTTCATTAGTGTTGTATTTGTTAAGATAATAAGTGATTAGAGCGAGATTTATCTTTTCGGATTTATAATTAGATGTTTGTATTCTCAATGTTTCTTCATTATTATTATTGTTTAATATTCGAGAGTAGAATGATTCAATTGTGAATTTTAAATTGTTAATCATAATTTTATTTATTTAAATAAAATATATAAATCTTTTTATTATTCTAAAAAGGTAACAGTAACCGTTTTTACCGTGATGATGTTTTCCCTTTCTTTTGGCTATTCTTTTGTTTTTCCAGTTCTTTTTCAATTTATTTTGTTTTGTGTATGTTTTTTATAGAACTAATTGCAATTTAACTGTTTCATATCACTCTTTTTTATGATTTTTATGAATTATAATTCATAAGATTTAAATACTAGTTATGAATACTTATTCATTAAAGGATTGTTAGCTAATGTTTTAATTTGATTGGGTGTCTTTGTTTTTAGGCGAGATATTTATTATTTTTAAGTTTTTAGAATCATATTTCATTGGCTAACATCTGTAAGTTAAAAAGATTAAAGATTAATTGAAATTAGTGAAAGATTAACAAAAAATTAATTAAAAAAAGAGGTGGTTATTATGCCAGGTGGAGATGGAATGGGACCAAACGGAACAGGACCTAATGGTCTAGGTTATGGATATGGAGGCTATGGTGGATATGGCCAAGGAAGAGGTAGAGGTTGCAGAGGTAGAGGTTTAGGATACGGTTACGGATTTGGTGCAAGTAACGGTTACGGCTATGGATTGAGGAGCCTTACTCGAGATGAAGAAAAAGATATTTTACAAAGACAAAAGGATGAACTTGAATTAAGATTGAAGTGGATAAATGACAGGATTAATGAGCTGAATAAGGAGTAAGTATTTTTTATTTTTTTAT
>CAZZHT010000048.1:0-8567 GCA_964653825.1 uncultured Methanosarcinales archaeon | reverse complement strand
TTTTAAAATGATAAGCTCCATCTTGATTTTTCATTTCAAATGAAACTAGTTTTGGTGGATTCTTAATTAATTTAAATGATTTTGAACTGGAACCTGTCAGACGATTGCCAGCAAGATCTTCTGTTGAAGTTGATGGGCTAATAGTTACTGTTGTATTATTAGGTATGTTATTTGTATTAATTTGAAAATAGCACTTCCACAAACCAAGGCGATTATCACATCTTGTTGCACTAATAGTTTCTGATTTACTCCCATATTCAACATTTATTTTAGCCGTATTAACCAAAATACCTGATTGCTCGTTGTATGTAATTGAGATTATACCCTTTGAATTCATATAATTCTTTCCATTTATTGGATTGGGAATCCCTACTGCATCTATTGACTGAACTTGTGGCCCTTGATTGTCACTCTGAAGGTTCGTTGAAATTGTTTGGGTTGAAGATAAATCAACTTTATTCTTTGCAGATATTTCTACGTTTGAATTAATTAGTTTATTTGAGTTTATTGAAAGACGACTCCACGTACAGACATATTGATTAGAACCAGCGTTACTGCATGAACCATAATATTTATTTGAACCAATTTTAAGCCATATTGCACTCAAACCAATGGAGTCCTTTACTCTTACTGAAACACCAAGATTGTGATAGTTGGTATTTGATTTCAGAAATTCTAATACATTACCGTTTTGATTATAAAACCTAAGAGTATTTGATAATATTTGAGGTGGAGTATCAATTACCTTTATTTGTTCACATTTCGCGCTAGAATGACCAAAATAATCTGTAGCATTGAGGCAGATGTATCCTGATTGAAAATTCAAATTATCTACTAGTAATGGACTCTGAAGAGAATCTGAATGGCAACTTTTCAAGTTACTTTTTATAGTGTGAACAATATTGCCATTGTTTGTTAAAGTTAGCGATTTTATACCTGAACATCCGCTCGCAGAGGGTGATGAACTCAGTATATCATCTACAGAGTAATATATCTTTACTTGAGAATTTGGACTTAAACTCAGAGGATTTATAGAGAATGATGAAATCTTAGGTGGAAAACCATCTGCTTCTATCTCAAATGAATTTGATTTAATTGTGGTTCCAGATGATGTTGTTAACTTAAAATAGGCATTATAATTCCCTGCTGGTGAAATGCCACCAGAAATAGATCCACTACACTCATGATTATTGTTTCCACCCCCATTGTGACATGTTGAAATTATATTTTGACCACATAACTCTTGATTATTTTCATTAAAGCATAACTTTAATGTGCTTCCTGATAAATCTGAGATTCCATCAATGTTAACATGATAATCAAATTGTTCTCTTGCTGGAATTATATTATTTGATGGAGAAGCACTTGTTTTTACATAACCATTATTAACAGAAATAAGTGCGAAGACAGTTCCCGACTCTAATGAAACCATAAATATTATGAAAACCAAGAGGAAAATAAATGAAACACTCTTCTCAACAGCTGGCATTTCAATAATTTCTCTCAAGCTCTTTTTGGTTTTTATTGACATATTTATCACTTTATTCTTTTTATTAATTTATTTTTATCAATCCAATGTTAATAATATGGGATTATTATCTTTTCTTTCTATTAGGGTCTCATTATATCCTCAACATCTATAAATGGCCCACCTCTTATTGATGAGTTTAAACATTCTGTTAAATATGACATCTTATTTAAATCATCATAGGTTTTCGGAGCATCTATTGTAAGTAATTTCATATAAACCTTTGATCCCATCCTATTATATAATTCATTAGGAGTTATCTCTAAGTAACTATTCAGAGCAGGGTCTCTTTTAAGCATACCAAGTATAGTTGTGTTCATTTTCATTGAGGGTATTGTTGCGACAGTCACACAGATAGGTCCCAAGCACGCCTGTTCATCTTCTTTTTGAATAGTCACAGTTTTATTACTTAGTATAAAAGCGTATACTGAGTAATTCCCTGGTGCTAGATTAATATATGGATGATTACTGAGGTTTGTTAGTTTCACATAGTTGAATACAGGTGTTTCAGAGCTCGGTGCAATTCTCCTCATAATTAAATAAATTGTCTCACCAGGTTCCAAAACAGTATTTTGGCTATTTGTGTTAACAGCACAATGATTAGCTGAATTTGGTATTAATTTAATGAACTCAAAATACAAGCTCTTTTTAATTATTGGATATAGCTTTAGTTTTATAGTTCCACCATTTACCGATGAAACAATCTTATATGAATCAGAGATATAGTTTATCTTTCTTGCAGTAATGGTTCCGTAACCAGGTGGTAACTTAGTTGTTATTTTAGCGACTCCGTTATGCATCTCTGTTTTACCTATTGGAATCACAACATTCCCAATCTTCTCAGAAACAATTACATTGCTTAATGGGTGTCCAAAAGCATCACTTGTTTCAATAGTATAGTTTCCTGAATTCCAAAGGAGAGGGTTATTAAGGTTTGTTGAACTTAGGTCCACATTATGAACTACTTGCGAAGAAGAATAATTAAAGGGTTTATTATCCCTTATATTCAATTCAAGGCCGTATTGAAAAGTATAGTCCTTACCGTCCAATGCGTTTTTCTGTGTTATCCTTACCAACAATGGCATTGAAACATCATAGGTGGTATCGTAGAATAATAGAGGTATGAGTGCGCTTAGAAGCTTTAATCCCTTTGGGAATATTGTTGATGGCATAATAACATATGCTCCATCATCTAATTTAAGGTAATAATTCCAGTATGGTACAAACTGAAAGTTAACATCAAAATTCCTTAAGCTACTTAGGTAATTAGAATTTCTTGGTGGATTAATTGTAAAATGTGAGTAAAACTTCTGTAAGAGCACATTTCTGTTATTAAGATGTATAGGTTGGTAGTTGTCACTCCCATTAACTTGAAACAGCTGAAAATATGTCGAAACATCTGATGCTAAATGCGATTTAACCTTTGGATAAGTCCATATTTTAAACTTATCAAATCCTATTGTAGTTCCAACCATTGGTGGTAACATCGACTCATTTATTCCAGAATCAAGGGTTATGATATCCAGCATCTTTCTCTCAAAATAACCTGTTGTTGCTTCCATTATCATGAGGTCTTTTGCTAGAGAAATAATATGATATAAATCGAGATTATATGTTTTGGTGAATTTACTTAACCTTCCATATGGCTTCACTTCCATAGGATAATCTAAATCAATCTTAGTTTTATGATTTTGTAGAGTTATACTTACAGTTGCGTTTCCTAATGGTTGTAACTTATATTCTTTTGACAGATTACCTAAGTTATTTATACAACTGATGGTCTTTGACCTGATTTCTTTTTCCAACTCTGATTTCATTTCAGTAACAGTTGGATTCATTACTTTGAATTGGCAATTTGACTTGCAATTGTTTTGGCTTGACATCAAATACCAATAGGGAACCTGTAAATCGGACTTCCCAAGAAAAAAACCCTCGCCAGAAGTCGGAAAATTTGGGATTATGCTACGACTCTGGAAGTTAAGAACGCCACCATGCATACCAAAGTTATTCAACACATCAACTGAACTAATATCGAGGCACTGTTGAATATGATTCACTATTGGTTTTAGATTTGGATTATTTACCACTGGAGCATTATGAGATGATACCATAAAATAAATGACTATTCCTGTAACTACCAACAACACCGCAACTATTAGAAATATAGTTATCTGAGATTTATTGTTCTCAAATTCAAATTGCTTCAAGAAACGATTTTTCTCAGATGCCGTTAAAAGAACTGATTTTGTTTTCTTATCGTGTAATCTATTAAAGTTTTTCAATTTTATCCCTCAAAATTGCAAAAACAAGAACAATGAAACAAAAAAATAACTATAAAATCATGTGAAATTATTTATATCTGTTTGTTTGTATTTAGTTGTCTCTCCAAGCATAATTATGACTTACTACCTTTAATCATAAGATTATTTTTAAACATTTATAACCACTTATAAGAAATAAATTGTTATGTTGCTCTTTATACTCATTCTATCAATGTTCATACCATTATTTATATTTTATTTTCCTATTCTGCTTTATTTTGTTTTATTCCGCTTTATTTTCCTTTTCCCATTCACTTTATGTTTTTTTCACAGAAAAAAATAGATTCATAATGTTTTCATTCATATTATCAATCTAGAAAGAACACTTAAAAAATAAATAAAAACAATATTAAAAAAGGGTTAAGCTTTTACATACAACGAGTTTGATCTCACAGTTCTTGTTCCGCCACGGCTGTCGAATTTAACAATTGCAGCTGGCAATGTGAAATCACCAATAAGAGTTAGTCGTGGCTTGAATTTATAACTAATTATTCTCTCTTCAAGAGGGTTAAGTTCATCTAAGTCCCATTTCAGTATGGTTCCTTTCTTACTATTTGTGAGGATCTTTGACGGCTTCAATGAACCAACTTCGAAATTCATATTAATTCCTGCAATTGATGGAATATACTCAATGATTGAAATTCTCCTTATCTTTCTATTAACTCTACTTTTAAGGTTAATCAGAATCTTGATATCTGATATTCCTCCATCTGTAGTATTTATTGAACTTATTTTCTTTTTCACTAACACTGGTGTCCTGAAGACATAATAAAATATTATTAGACCTATGATGATTGCTATAATAATTATAGGTGCCCAGTAGTTTCTATGAATTATGAGAGATATTCTTTGATTTGGATATATATCAAGGACCCACACCAAATACTTCTGACCATTTAATGAATATGTATATGTCGGATTAAGGTTATAGGAGGTTAATCTACTGTTGTACCATGTAATTGGGAACTTTACCTTAACAGTATCACTCAGGGTCCCATTGTTGTAAAAAGAATAAGTCCAGGAGTAAACTGGAAAGCTGCCATTTTTTTGAGTAGGATATGACACTGTGTTCTTATAACCAACAATCCTAAAAGGAATATCAGTAACCTTTGTTAATAATTGATTGTTGTATTGAAGAAAAACAGAGAAAGAGTCATTCTTTGGCTTTTCTTTTGGATTTTGTAACTTAAATATAAAACTATATGTCTTAATTGCCCTTGGTAGAAGATGGATGTTATTCTCTGTATGATCAATTAATCGATATGTCTTATTGTGATTTTTTATTATCTTGGATAAAAAAACAAGGGTTAGGTTCGTATAGTTTAATGGATTTTGGTTCATTAATGTAACACTAACCTTGAACTTGCTTTTTGGATTTATTTCTTTTGGTTCTATTTGTGCAGTCATGTCAATTAAGGGACTATAATGAAATTTTTCAGATTTCAAGGCATAATAAACTAAGAAATAAACGGGTTTACTTATCTTTGTATTGAGTTCTATGATTTTCATAGATGGACGGCGGTTTGTGTTAGTTTTTAATGAGGATGAAGGAATAAGATTAACATTGAAATTGTATCTGTCCCCTGGCGCTATTTTAACATTGCCATTAAGAATTGAAGAATCTGGAATATAAACCGTCCAAAACGGTAGGAAATAATCAAGCTCATACTTTGATGTAGTGCTTCCGGTGTTTTGTATTGAGACAATATACTTAGCAACACCACCAACATCAATATGATTTTGGATAGGAGTAACAGAAACATTGAAAGATGCAGAAACCGGCTTGGTGTTTAATATAATAGTTAGAAATATGAATATTGTTCCTACAATTAATAAAAACTTATGGTAATTTCCCTTAGGACTATACTGTTTATGGTCTTTCATTTATTATTCCCCCCTTGTACTAAAAACGCAACTAAAGTATTATGAATATCTTGATACTACATTTCTCTAACATCTTTTAATATTTAAAATTAACTGTTTTTTAACCCTACAATTTTACTTTAATATCCCATTTTCTTAACATTAATCACTGAATTATCCTGTTTTTATCTTATACTCAAAGTAATCATCCCAGGGATTTTCAAGTTTCATCATTTCTTTAATTGAAAGGTTCTCAAAATATCTTCTAAATGGGCGCATTGAATTTCCATGCGCTGATATTGCAACATTAACCTTATTCTCCTTCATATATTTAATGAGAAACTGTATGAAATCATATACCCTTTTTTCAACCATCTTTATACTTTCACCACCTGGTGGAGGAATATCATAACTCCTATGGTATAGGTCATACTTTGCTTTTCCATACTTTTCAATAAAGACCTTATGGCTTGTTCCCTGTAATTTTCCATAACTCCTCTCAATTATTCTGTCATCAACAATGATTTTTTTACATTCCGGATGATACTTGAGAACGATTTTCAAGGTTTGCTTAGATCTTGATAAGTGGGAGCAAAACGCAACATCAATTCGTTTATCCTTAAGTTTTTTTGCAACTTTCTCTGCATCTTTTATTCCTTGTGGTGTTAGTTTAGAATCCTTCCAACCAGTGAAGTATCCATTTTTGTTATAGTATGTTTGTCCATGTCTAAATAAATAGATATAATTTTCCATAATAAACACCTCTTTCAACCTTCTTGATTCTGTTTTTATGATTATTTATATTTTTTACCTTTTTTGGTTCTGTTAACACATTATTGGAAACTAACATTTAGTTTAATAAGTCATTTTCCTTATTAAATTTAGCAATCATTTTCTATTTTCAAACAAATTCTAGCAGGTGTTTTACTTTTGAATTGATTGAAATTTTCGATAAATTTATAAGTAATTTAGAGGTAATACAGTATGATGAAACAAGGATATTTCTGGACTTTTTCAATTATTGCTTTGTTAGGAATAGTTTTTATGAATAGTTGTATCCAACAATCAACTACAGTTACAGAGAAAGGTTTTCTGCAAGGAAAAGTTACTATTGGTCCTCTTTGTCCTGTGGAAAGAAGTCCACCTGATTCGAAGTGTCAACCAACAGAAGAGACATATAAAGCTTGGCCGATTGCAGTTTACACCTTTGATAAGAGAACAAAAATTGCACAAATAGAACCTCTTTTAAACGGAACTTATAAACTTGAACTTCCTGTTGGGAATTATACTGTTAATCTTGAGAAACCATATAAGTTTAGTAAGAATTTACCAGTGAATGTTACAATTAAGAAAGATAAGATTACAATACTAAACATTGATATTGATACTGGGATGAGATAATTAAGTCTCTGGAATCCTGGGAACTTTGCATTAAAAATCTAGCATTAAGGAGAATATAAGAAAAATAATAAGGTTAAGAAGTCTAAAAGACTTCTTTACCTAGATTTATTTAATTTTTGAGGTATCAATCTTACTTTGGGATTTATCCGGGAGAATGTATTCCTGTGTCTCGTTAGGATGGTAACCTCCCTTTAAATCAAAATATCCGTCATTTGTATCAAGATAAAGCCTTCCGTTACATCCAGTGAAAGTTGCTTTTAAATAATTGTTATCTCCCATGTCTATTAGTGTAAAGCTCTTTCGATTAACTGGATCTTCTATATCAATAATTTTTCTTCCATCACCTAGTTTACTATAGTAAACATGTTGTTGTGAGTTGTATACCCAGTTAGGAATATTTTTTTTCAAATACCAACCTCCTATTATTGCTCCCCCTATAGCTGCCATAGGTATTGCTATATATAATAAATCTTGTTTTAACTCTTCTTTTGTGGGCTTGAGTTGTCTTAATATCTCACTAGAAACTTCACCCAAAACATTTACTGAAGTTTTAACCATTTGTTCTAGTTTCATTTAATCACCTCTTGAATCTTAATGATTCATTTTAATTTGGTTTTTGGATAAGGGAAGATATTCAGATTTATAAATCTTTTGTTTTGGTTACTACTATTGAGAAATAACTTTTATTTTATGAATAATCTGTTAATATCAACTTCATTGTTTTAGCTGAATTTGTTAGTATGGGCTTTCGTTAAATCACATCAAAACAAAGAGAAATAAATCAATCACTTCACTAACTCTAACAATGATTTAATGGCTCATTTAATTTGCCTAAATTTTTGTCTTAATTATAGTGAGCAGGGGCTTTTTAGTCCTACGAACAGATAGCCTTTTACATAGTTAAATATTATTTTATAGAATCTAATATCTCTTGAAGTTTTTTCATAGTCTCTTTAAATATAGAATCAAACTCTTTTTTCAATGATTGAATATCTTTAGTCTTATTTTTATGTAATATTTCCACTGTTTGAACTGTTGGCTGATACTTAGAATGGGCTATAATGTTTCTTATCTCCAACAAAGTTTGTATATTCTTTTTTAACCCCTTATGTTTGTCAAGAAGTCCAGAACGAGCAATTACTTTATATTTCAAAAAACTGGAGCATGATTCGTCATTCAGCATATTTGATGTAAATTCTTCATACAAATCTTTTTTTATATATTTCTTCAGAATTATTACTTCGAGAAGCTCATCTAAGTCAATTATAGATGTGATAATTTCGCCTCTAATATCTATACCAACTTTATGATTTTCCTGAATTTTTCTTATTGCTTCAAGAGTGGGTTTGAGTCTCTTATACGTGATTTCATTCCATCGCTGCAATTTTTCGGACATTTGTATAATAGGTTCAAAAGCAACTTGCATTTTTCTTTGTAATTCCTCTGAGAATTGA
>CAZZHT010000047.1:0-8701 GCA_964653825.1 uncultured Methanosarcinales archaeon | reverse complement strand
AACTAGAAAAGATAGTTTGCTAAAACAGGGTGTTAATAATTTCAGAATATCACATCTTTATTTAATATCCTTAAATTTAAATATATCTTGGTTTATTACTTTTTTATGTTATAATAGTGAGGATTCATTATGATTTTTAATCAACATCGCATAAAATTAAATCTAAATAAAGAACAAATTTTTCTAATAGTAATTATTGTTTCATTTATAGCCATTCATTTAATTGCATTACTAACAATGAATTATTTCTTTGATTGTGAGGAAACAAAAGAATCTTCTTTAGGATATGATTTAATCTTTCGGGGAGGATTAAAATTACCCTTTTTTGGATATCTTGACTCACCTCATTCTGGTGGATGTATTATTGCAGGTTTATCATCGATACCTTTTTATCTGCTTATAGGTAGTTCATTTTTTTCATTTAAGATGACTGCTTTATTCTTTTCTACATTGAGTATCATCTTTTGGTATCTATTAATAAGAAAAAATATTAAATTTAATTGGTTTCTTGTTTCTCTTTTTGTTGTACTCTTTGGGGTTGGAACTCCACATTATTTACAGAAAACACTTATATTACTCGGGAATGGGGATTTAACCATGTTTTTTAATGTTTTGATAATTTATCTTTTTTATAAGATTAATAAATCAACGAAGAATATCTTTTTAAAGTTTTTTCTTCTTGGCATTTTCTCCGGCATATCTATATGGGGTGATTTTAAAAGTTCACTTCTGATAATCACAATAATTTTAGTTTTGTTTATCATCAATTCATTGAAAGACGCTCTTAAGAAATTTTTATCGTTATTAATAGGAATTTTTATTGGTCTCATACCCTTTTTCATATACAATCTTCTTTATGATTGGGCAACTTTCACTGCAGACTATGAAATTTACGATACTCAAATTACTTATTTTAGCATTAAAAGATTAATTTTATTAATTACAGTATACCTTCCCAGATCCTTTCATTTCTTAAATATTTGGATAATTAAGGGAATGTTTTTATCATACGCGCTCTATTCTCTCTTTATCTTTTCATTTGTAATGCTTATTGTCAAAAATTTATCTCAGAAACGTCGTCATAATAATTTTAGGAAAATAAACTTGGACTTTTTTTTGATTCTATATTTTTTAGTTTATATTATTTTTATTTCTCAGTTACCTATCTTATTGAATCCACCAAATGCAAACTGGGATAACATGAATCCTCATTATGGACATTATCTAATACCATTGACACCACTCATGCTCGCCATTTTTATGCTTGTTAATAGGTTTAAAAGCAAATTAGTTGTAGGAATTGATTTAACAATTGTACTTATTTTGATATTAGGACTCATTGGTTTATATATACACAATCCTGCTCAAAAATATAATTTGTTCTTACCACATTTCTCAACTGGAGCAGATGCTACTAAAAGTGGTATGAATTACGTCAATAATCCTGTCTTGTTTTTTAAGTTCAAATCAGAAATAAGAGAACCTCGCTTAATAAGAGCATATTATAAAGGAGCACATATTTGGTTAACAAGAATGCCTCCGGTTGACAGAATAAAACTATTGAATAAGGCAAAAAGTATCAACTACAAATATTATATAATTTATAAGAATATTACTTACATGAATATTAGTAACCATTAGGAAAGTCGTTTAAACTTAATTAAGTTAGTGAAATCAAAAGATTAAAAGAAAATATTTTTTAGAAAAGTATTTAAAAGCAACATAACTACTACATTAAAGTGGTCAAAATGGTTATAAGAATGACAGACATGATTGATGAAATTGGAAAAAGATATGGGTTTTATGAAGCCATTAAGGATATTGGCAAACTGAGTTGTAATTTAGTTTCATATATTAATCACCATTTCAACGATTTTTTAAAAGAAACTTATATGGAATATAATTTAAGAGTTAAAAACTATTATTTACGAATGAATCAGAATTATCAATCTAAAAGGATAAGGAGAGAAAACACTGAAAACATCAAAAGCATTGATTCCAGCCTTAATCTAAATAGTAAAAACAGAAAAAAAAGTATTGATGATAAATTATAAGTTGTGGACTGTATATTATGAATTATGAGTTCTGATAATATCACTTTTTTAACTACTCTTTCAGATAAATTTTAAATTATTTTTTAGATATATCTCAATTCCATCACTCTTCTAAACTCATTTTTTAATAAATTATTTAAATACTTAATGGGTTCTGGGTCTTCATATGGTTGCAATTGATGAATTAGTCATTAAAATAATCATTTGGGCTCTGTATGCAATAGGAATCTTTTTTTCATTATTTTGGTTGTACTCTCTATTATTGGATCCTAAACCCGATAAAAAAAAAAAGGTAAAGAAGTGGCCAAAGGTAACTGTTATTCTTCCTATGTACAATGAGGAAAAGAGTGTTGAGAAATCAATTGAATCAGTTTTTTCTCTTGATTATCCAAAAAATAAACTGAAGGTAATCTGCGTAAACGATGGGTCCAGCGATAACACTCTATCTATTCTTGAGAAATTAAGGAAGAAATATGATTTTACTATCATTAATCAAAAAAATCAGGGTAAATTCATGGCTCTAAATAATGCTCTTAAAATAACTGATACGCCCTTTTTCGCATGTTTAGATGCAGATAGTTATGTCCAGGCAAATTCGCTAAAACAACTGATAAAGGATTTTAATGATGAAAGTGTTGTAGCAGTTATGCCTATTATGAAGGTATATAAACCAAAAAATCTTTTGCAGAGAATTCAATGGTTTGAGTATATTATTAATATCTTTTATAAATACATTATGGGTCGAATGGACTGTATCCATGTAACTCCTGGGCCCTTTACTGTTTATAGAGCTGACATTGTAAAGAAGTTAGGAGGATTTAAAAAGGGGCATCTTACAGAAGATTTAGAGATGGCCTTAAGATTACAATCGAATCATTATAAAATCAAACAAAATGTTGAAGCAGTAGTTTACACAGATGCACCAGAGACATATAAACAATTCATTTCTCAGAGAGTAAGGTGGTACGGCGGCACGATGTACAATGTGAAGGATTACAAACATTTGCTATTTAATCCAAAGTATGGTGATTTTGGGTTATTCCAGATGCCCCTGGTTGCTCTAAGTGGTATATTTACTCTAATAGGTGTTATTGTATTTATTTACATATTCTCAAAAGATACCTTCTTCAGGATTAAGAGAATGTATCTAACTCACTTTGATTTTGGTACCTATATAAAGAGCTACCACTTTAATTTTTCTCTGCTGGATATGAATTGGCAGGTTCTCTTCACGAGTTTTGTTATGTTTTTCGTATTCTTTTTAATAATTTACCTCTCTTTTGAGTATGTTCACGAGAGATTTTCAGTGTTTAAGAATATAAAATATCTTATCATGTTTATACTATACATTTTTGGTTATAATTTTTTATTAGCTTATGTATGGTTTGTAGTCATCATAAAGATTATTTTCAAGAGAACAACCCACTGGACTAAATAGTATCAATCTAAGCTAAAATGAGTTAAGAATCCTAAATCAACCTTAAAATGATTAATCCAAAAAATAAAAGCAATTAAATCAAAAGTAAACAGAATAAAAGTAAGTCAAATAAAGGTAAAGATTAATAAAACAAATAATCTTCCAATTAATAATTAATCTTTCAATCAATAATAAACCAGCAAGATAATAAATAGTTAAGAAGGTATAATAAACCATGATAGGTAATATTTAAGAAAATCATTTGTAAAAGGATAAAAATGAACGAAAAGAAAGTAAAGAGAAAAATAAGTAAAGCAAAATATGCCATAATTGCTCTAAATACTACAATTATTTTCATTGCAGGAATCTTTTTTGGACAACAATTAAATCAAGCAAGAATTAATATGCTTTACAATCAATTGAGTCAGCAAAACCTTGAATATAACAATCTCATAACCGAATATGAATATATCAATCATTTAATAGATACAAAATCCTTTGATAATCTCAGTTGCCAGGTTATTACAGGTGCATACTATACTAGTATATTACACTTAGATGATGCAAGGCAAAAATTAGAGAGTTATTTGAAATCATCAAGGGTAAATAAAAAGGATTATCAAATCCTAAGAGAAAGATACTCTGATGTTCAATTGAATTACTGGATGCTTGGAGATAACATTAAAAGGACATGCAACAGAAGTGATTTTGTAACAATCCTATACTTCTTTGGAGATAAGAAAGAGTGCCCAGAATGTGAGGATCAAGGAACATACTTAACTTATATTAAAGAAAAATATGGCGATAAAACCTTGATTTTCTCAATCGATGCTGATGAAGATGGGCCTATAAGATTATTGAAAAACCGTTATGGGGTAAACAATAAAACACTTCCTACCGTTGTTATAGGTGATAAAAAATATGGGTTCATCACAAGTGATAAGGTTGAATCAATCCTATGTAAGGATTATGATATTTGTTCTCCCAATAAATAAAATCCATAGAAACAGATGAACCACTCGTAGAGCTTATTCGATAGTATTGTTCTTTCAACTTTCACTCTTTATTTTTCTATTTGTTACTCTTGATTTGCTATCTTTATATTTATGACCTTTTATTATTCCTTACTTTTTAGAATCTTTTTAATTTATATTTTTTAAAATTCATAATCTTCAATATTCATTATTTGTTGTATTATTTAATTTTCTTCTCTATTTGATTCTTCTTTATATTTTTCTTTATTCTTTGCATCATACCATATTCGATGAGCTTCTTCTAAACTTACACTTTTATTTGAAAACAAATATGGTTTTCTTCTCTTAATTTTTGCTATTATCTCTTTAATCACATTAATCTTATTGATTTTATTCTTTTCTTCAAGCTTATAAACCAATAAAAAATAATCCCAAAGTATATCACCTAATTCTTCTTCTCTATTTTTTTTATTTTGTGATTCCTCCAGTTCCCTTATTTCATCTTTTAGCTCATCGAGCAACTCTTCAGGTGTACTCTTTGAAAACCAAGGGCACAGCTCTTTATTCTTTTCATGAATATTCAAAAAATCATTAAACAGGTTCTTAAATTCATCAATATCATTTTTAGAAGTTGTTAACCCTGGTTCCTTACTCATTTTACCTAAATCTTCATCCATTTTACTTAAAGTAGACCCTTCAAAGGTTATAAAAGTTTTTATTTACTAAATATTTTATTTGCTGAAATTCTATAATAACGAATATGATTATAGGCCTAAATCAATTCAATAACAAATATAATAAACAAATACGATAGCAAACCCAGTAGCAGGCGCAATAACAAATGCAATAGTAGATACAGTAACAAATACGATAACTGTCATATTAATAACGAAACATATAAAAATAACAAAACATACAAAGGATTCTCATAAGATGTATTAGAAATATTTTTAAAAAGATTATTAAAAATATCATTAAAAACATCATCAGAAAAAGAAAGGTCAAGAAGTGTCAACTCATTGTGACTAATTAAAAACAATAATTATTTATATTAAAAATTTTTTCTTTTTTGAATTCATTAAGAATGCATAAAAAATGGAACATAACTCTAAAATAAGATTTAAAGAAGGTCAACCGCAATTAAATGCGTCTGAAGTTATTTCTAAGTTAAAGAGGGAACTAAAGTTTTACTATCAGTATAAAGATAAATCTAAAAAGAATCTAAAATTAGAATTAAACAAAAAGATAGAACAATTAATACAGAAAAAAGAAAACAATGATGATGCTCCTAAGAACCTTATAAATGAAATTATTAAAATCAAAAGTGAACTGTATCAATTTAAAGATAAGAGTTTACTTAAAAAGATTCATAGAGATTCAAAGAAGGATATTGATTTGCTAATTAAATTAGAGAACGACAATAGGTGTTTTACTGCAATAAAATCCCTTTTAGAAATACAAAAGGAAGTTGGTAACTTCGATGAGGGTTATAACCTTGATTTTAATGAAAGCAAGATAATGAAAAAATTTGATTTCATTGAGAACAAATTTACAACCGTAAGAGCTTTAAGAAAATATAATCACAAGATACTCAAGGATGTTATTCTTAAAATAAAGAGTTTAAAAGCAATGGTCTCAAATCTAACAAATGGGGAAAATATTGAGCGTTTTCTTCAATCAATAGATGTCTTAAAGACAAAAATGGTGAGATTATCAGAAAGTAAGGTTATTAATAATTCAAAAAGAAACGGGACTCAGGATTATGACAATAACCTTAAAAAGAACAAGGGTAGTGATAATCTAAAAAGCAACAAATTTAGAAACAATAAAAATAGAGAAACGATCGATGAAAGAAAGAACCTTAAAATATTTGAGATTGTCATTAATGGAAACAAACAAGAGACATCTGTTAAAGATGGTCTTGAAGAGAAGAATGTAAAAGATTTAATGAACAACAACATTATGAACAATAATAGTATAAGCTCTCCTTTCAAGAGATTCTTAGAAAGCAAAATAGAACAGGTAATTTATGATATCATCAATGAAATTAAACAAAATGATAATTATGAAGAGGACATAATCCCTAAGAACCGTGAGATTAAACGTATTGTTTTAGAAAAGAATGATCTTCTTAAAGAAGTAAATAAGAGATTGAAATTAAAAATTCCATTAAAGGATTTTAATATTTTTCTCAATGATATTTCAGATAACAATGAAATCTATGAAAAAGAATTAAGTGGACTAGACTTTCTCAATGATGATGAAGGTGATGATCTGCTTCTTGTTGATGGAAATTACATCATCTATTATTATTAAATATAATCTATTATTAAATCTATTATTACTATTAAATCACGTTATAGAATCACTTAGCACTAACTCTTATCGCCTTTTTTATCCATAGACCTTCACAGAGAGCTATGATTAAGATTATGATAGAACAAAATTATGATGGATATTTACATATAAAATAGAAAACATGAATGCTTTATTCTTTAAAACCTTCATCTTTCATTTTTTTTGCTTTATTTATGAGAATTTTTGTATTTTGTTATGTGTTTATTAATTATTATAATATTAGTTATTATCAATTGCTCTCTCTTACTTTATGAATTATTCTTTCTTGTCAAAATCAAAGAGTTTTATGGGTTTCTCATCAAGGACTTTTCCATTTGATGCATCAATTTTAACATTCCATGTCTTAAAATCATTAGTTATACTTGTCATATTCCAAATAGGAGTTGTATTGTTTTGTTGCAAAATGCATACTGTTTTTATGATTTGACTCTTGGGCATTTTTTTTTCTTTCAATTTGCTCAAAATTTCATATGCCTCCTGATCATCAATTTTGACCTTATCACTCTCTAACTTATATGCCTCTTTAGTATTCATTGCTTTTGCTTCATCATGAAGGAATACTCCTTCAGTTCTAACAGAAAAAACAATTACTGACTTACTGTTAGGATTATAATAACCAACGTCCCATATTGGCTTCTGATTCTCTTCAATAACAGTAAACAAATAGGAAAGATACGAATCAGGGTCTTTTAATCTCCACTGATTATATTCATCAGAATCTTCAACACTCTTAAGGGCAACCTCATATGTCATCATAATCACTTCTCATTTAATTTTTAACAGGAAAAAATAACAAAAATTAATAAAAATAATAAACAACTTCCTGTAACAGTTGCAAAAACGCTAAAAATAACCTCTATGATAAAACCTTTATAATAAAACATCAATATATAATAACTTAATCGATATACAACAACTTAAATTAATCTAATTCTTTAAAAAACTTTTGTTTTTATAAAAACCTTAATGTTTATCTCTTTTACTGATGATTTTTCTCCATTTTTTTCTATTTAACAACATTTAAACCTCTGTTCTACTCGTTGTTCTTTTATAGATAGAGATTATGTTTTCATATAAATTGTCAATTTCACTTAAGATGCTTATTGAATTATCTTCTAATTGATTTTTAGTTGCAATCATCCTAATGATGCCACTTCCAGAATTGTCTTTAAATAGATAGTGAATGAATCGATACCCTAAGTAATCAACAATATAATCTGACGAGAGATAAGAAACAATCAAATCTTCATATTCATTAAGGTTTTTTCTTGTGTTATCCTTTAATATTATTCTCTTAAAATGCTCAGGATTTTTTCCCATATAAAAACGATTACTCACGAGGTCATCGATAGAACCCTTAGAAGAGTATGAGGCAGAATCATTATATACATCTGCTTGATTAAATTCTTTGGCATCTATACCATTATAATTTTCATGGTTACTATGATTCTTTTGTCTCTCATTATAAAACTGTAAATTTTTATCCGAATCTAAATAATTAATAATATATTTTATTATATCAACAACATCTTTTTTTTCATCTTTTAGGTAACTCACATAAAGTCCAATCTTTTGATTCTGAGATTCAACTCCATTTAAATACTCATACCCGATTCTCATAAGAATCACTCCCTTAATCTTTCATAAGGTTATAAAACTTTTGCAGCAATTGTTTTTGTATTTTCATGTTTTCATATTTCCTCTTTACTTTATCTCTTTATTTACTGCTATTGCTTATATTGCTTACTATTGCCAATCATAATTAATATTTGTTGTTTTGTTGTTATCATTTACCACTGCTATTACCCATTTTCTACGATTTTTGATTTAGTGATATATTTCACTAATATTGTTTTATCAATATTTTTTATTAATCTTATTAATTTTATTATTACTTA
>CAZZHT010000046.1:7545-8784 GCA_964653825.1 uncultured Methanosarcinales archaeon | reverse complement strand
ATAACCCTTTGGAATCGAATAAGGTAAATGTATACTTATATTAACACCATCTCCAAGAGAAAGATTATCAACTGAAAAACTCAAACTATTATTAACAAAAACAAAAGACGATATATTACCCTTACTCACATTCAAAGAAAACAAACCAGACGATGGAACACTAATGCTTTTAAATCGATGAAACAAAGATTGGTTACTTAATGAAGAGATATTGCTTAATGAAACTTGAGACACACTTACATTTGATGCATTCGACTCAATTGAATGAGAAGTATTAATAGAGGAATTATTTGAACTCGTATTGAATTCACAACTCTCATTAAACTCATTGAAACTATTGCTCGAATTGCTACTATTACTACTATTGTTGGAACTACCTAAATTATTTGAACTGTTTAAATTAATAGAACTATTTACAGTACTGTGATTTTTTACACCACTCTGGTTTCCTTCTGTCGCATTTGTAGGACAAATGCTACTCATATTCTCAAATGAGCCCTTATTAAAACTAACATTAGAAGGATAAATACCAACTACCAGAAAATTAAAACTCTTATTAAGCTCGGGGATTACAACCTGATCAGCATGACCATCACTCAAAGGATAATAATTGGTTAAGCCAGGAACAAGACCAAAACAATCGGAAAGCAAACTTACATTAACTCTAAAATTGGAATAAACCTCATTAGAAACCGTCCGTAAACTAATATTTTTCATCCAGAACAAACTTGAATTCGAATAGTTACAACCATTATTATTAGCCCATACCAAACCAAGCTTATCGAGACCTACAGCACTTGAATTCAACAGAGCATTAGTTTCAACACTAACACTAACCTTCGGAGTAATGTAACTATAATTTGACAAGAATGCACCATTGTTATCGTAGGAACTAAACCTACAATCCCATCTCACTGGAACACCCAAAACAACATCATAAATACAGCTCTTATTCCACTTCGGATAATACACAAACCTATAATCATGATTCAAGAGCATCCTTTTAATCCATACAGAATCTCCATTAACATAATAATTCGAGGAATTATCATATGAAAGGACAAAATGAGAAATATCACTAATATTATATACAGGAACATCACTCAAGGGAAGAACTGAATTGAGAGATACTGAAACAACAACCTCGCTGAAATCATGAATAAAATCAATCATCTTTTGATTCATTTCAATATCAAAAGCATCATCAGGAACCAAAAGCGACATCAAACCGTAGTGTTC
>CAZZHT010000046.1:0-7445 GCA_964653825.1 uncultured Methanosarcinales archaeon | reverse complement strand
TACTTTTGTGAGAACTGCTACCATTGTAGGAGTTGCTAACTCCTGAAGTATTATCATCACTTGGTGAAATAGCATTGTTATTAGAGAGATTATTATTAACACTCTGAAGCTTATTGTCATTAATAGAACTATCAGAAGATAAACTATTGTTGATTGAATTACCCAAAGAACTCTTAGAAACATTAAGATTACTGAAAACAGAGCTGTTTGATCCTGAAGAAAAGGACAAAGGACCTAAAAAGATTCTATTGAAAAGAGTAGTAGGTTCAGGAGTTATAGTTGGGTTCCTACTAAAAAAACTACTATAATAAGGAGCATCATGAGGAAGATTGTGGACTACAAGAAGAATAGAAAATAGGAGAAAGATGACACTAAAAAGAGATACAAAAGCAATAATCTTTCCCCTACTCATCATATAACCCCCTTGTAACAAAAAATAAAATGAAAAAGAAAGAATACTAAGATAAACTCTCTAAAAATTATAAAAAAAGAATGTTTTTTGTTTTTAAACTTTCATAAATAATATTAAATAGAAAAATTGGATTTATAGGAGTTAATAATTACTGTTTTACCTTTAATGAATAAAACGATAAATAAAACTCACTGTAAGCTCATATCTCTCTTGGGAAAAGTTATCGTAATCTCACCGAAAGGTACCTTTTGCTCAATATAAATCTTTCCCGCTCTATCAAGATGTAAAAGGGGTAAGATAGTTAAAGCAACATCCTTTTTTGTATGATCCTCAGGAATAAGTTCTTTAAAAGTAATCTGGCTTTTATTTGAGAGCAACCTCTTTAATTTTTCAAACAAGACATCAATCAAACGGCCAATATCAATTTTTTTCTCAGGAACTTTGATTTCATTAGTCTCGATAGATCTCAGTACCTTCCTATTTTTAACCTCTAATGCCTTTTGAAGAGCAGAAACCAAATCGAAAATAGAAACCTTTCTCTTTCTTGGTAAAGGACTTCTTGGCTGTACCACAAAGGTATCTCTATCAACGCTCTGAGGAACCGATGTTACATTATCTTCTGTATTGAATTCATCAAAATTTGCTGTATCTTCTGAAAAAAAATCAAAGGGTTCGAAATCATCGTATTGTTCGCCTAAAGAGGAATCATACGATTCAATAATTGAATTAAGATGATTTACATCATCCTCAATAAGTCGTTTTGATTTGAGCTTGAGAAGAAGAGCCGCTGCTAAAATAACCTTCCCCGAAATTCTAAGATTTAACTCACTTAATTGTTTAATTTTATCCAAAAAAAGGTTAGATAATCGAGAAACATCTATATCCCATGGGTTCATATTATTCTGCTTGATTGTTTTAAGGAGAACTGACTTCCAGCTCACTTCATCCCCATCAATAATAAGAGAGTATATCTTTTCCTCTTCCATATTATCACTTAAACCAAGGGCGCCTCTCCACCATATAGTGCCCTAAACTTACCATCTGAAAACTCAAGGGTATACATATTAAGGTCTGTCTTTGTAGCTCTCATCTTAACAATTTGTATTGACCTCAAAACCTTTCTATATTCCTTGGTCATTTCCAAATAAATAATTCCATCAGATAAATAATCCTCAACCTCATACTGACTGTATCTTGTTTTATCCAGTGGCATTTCAGATATTAAAAAGGTTGTCAGACCAACATCTCTCAAAAATTCAAAGATATGGAACAACTCAACTCTCGGATTTGTAAATTGAGATAGAACATACAACGCTGACAGAGAATCCAAAACAAACAAATCCAGCTGCATCTGGAGCTTCATTCTCTTCAGAACATTCTTAATGACATTAAGCCAATCACCCTGCTCTCCGATCTTAGTATCCTTTAGTTCTTTTCTAAGAACGCCCAAATCAACAATAAACAAACTCCCCAACTTTGAATCCTTTGCATCTTTAATCTTATTATCCAGATCCGCAAGATCTGTAACAATAACTAAATTGATTAGAGACAGATCAAAGCCCATATTGATAATATGGTTTAATAGGGAAGAATATGACTGTTCCAACGACAGATAGATACTATTTCTTCCTTTTATAGCATTGTAGTAAATAACATTAAATGAGAGCGATGATTTCATTGAACCGCTGGTACCGCTCACCAAAACAACACTATCTTCTGGAACCCCACCTTGCATCTGCTCATCCAATCCATCAACAAAAATGGGAACTCTCACAATATCATCCTTAGTATTAATTAATCTTACCAAAAAACTCACCTCCTATAATCATAAAGTAACTTTACTACCTTACCGTTTCTCAAGGCAACAGCAATAAACTTCTTATTATCGGCTCCAACACCCACATCAGTTCCTATAATCATATCATTTAACTGATATTCATACAAAACTTTCCCTCTGTATTCACCCGGTGGACTCGTAAAAGAACCACCTATCTCATCGGATTGCTGAACGACCGATGACACTCCTGGAATATAGTCCATAATATACTCTCCCTCAGAATCAAAGACATAAACAGTATGATCATAAGAACCAACAACAATCTCATTCCTATTATCATCATCAATATCAAAGATCTTTGGATTATCAACTACCCAAAAATCTGTTTCAAAATTCCATAGAAGATCACCACTATGACTCAAGCAGTACAGATTGTTATCACATGAGCCAAAAAAGAACTCTAAGAAACCATCGTTATTAACATCTCTTGCAATAACATCCGTGCTTATCCTACCCTTGCTCTTAAAAAACCACTGTAAAGCGCCATTTTGATTTAAGAAATAAACTCTTTTATCAAAAGAACCAACAATAACATACTTTTCATTTTCATTGGTTAATGACTTAAACACAGTAGGCTTAGCAATAACCTTATTCCCTGTTTTGAATTCCCAAACCAATCTTCCATCGTTAGTTATAGAATAAATAAAACCCATATCATCACCAAAGACAATTTCAAGAGCATTGCTTAACCTGAGCAGGTTAGGAGAAGACTCTATGGGACCATGGGCTTTAAACTTCCAAAGTAATTTTCCCCTAAAATCCAAACAATACAAAAAGCCATCTTGAGAGCCAAAGAGAATCTCCTTTTTTCCATCATTGTTAACATCAACAATCAAAGCAGAAGATCTTATTCTCGATTTCGTCTTGAATTTCCAGAGCAAATGTCCATCATAAGATATAACAAAGATATTTCCCGAATCAGATCCAACAATAATTTCATTAAAACCATCATCAAACAAATCTCCAACCGAGGGGGCATTATAAATGCTATTTATGTTAGATTCATCAACAAAAAAGGACTCAATAACCCCCAACTTCTCTTTGAGATCAAAAAACCATTCAATTTCGCCACTTGCTTCACTAATAGAGTATATTCTTCCATCCTTTGTAGCCACCAAAACAGAATTATCTGAATCTGGAGCAAGCTTTTTACAAACAAGAGGGGCAACAATCTCTGAATCGAGCTCATACTCCCAGGCAACTTTCAATTTACCTTTGTGGTGCCTATTCAACAAACCCATCATCATAGAACTAACACTCATAATTATATTACGAAAGAATAATTATTTAAAAAGCTTTTGTATTATCTCATAAGTTACAAAAATAAAAACAAATAATAGAAAACATCAACAGGTAACATAATCTAAAAAGTAAGAAAGACGCATCAGAGCAAATTAGAAAGAGCATCCAGATAACTCTTAAATTTACCTACAACTTTATCCTTTTTAGCATAATCTATAAAAATAGGATCACTCAACAACTTTGAAATATAGAGTTTAAGATCAGCATCAACTGCATCATACACCTTCTTATCCTTTTCTCCTGAATAACGAAGCAAGAACCACTGCTGTATTTTATCAAGAATTAAGTTAATTAATGCCAATTCTTCCTTTATCTTATCAACACTTTTTGTATGGCCATAAAAGAAAACAGATTTCTTGAGATCCTCTGATAGATAAAAAACAGAATCCTTACTTTGTTTGGAAAGCTTATCATGATAATTTCTCAGCTGTCTATGATATCTTATATTACTTGCCTTAACCTTTTCTGAGATATAATATTCAGAGAAAACCAAAGCAATCACGAACACAGAAGATATCAGCATAGAATATTCAACTCCCAAACCGAGATAAAAAAAGAGATAAACTGAAAACTCAACAACAACATACAGATTAAACCAAAACAGCATCAATTTTCTAACAAATTCATTAAAATAAACATTTCTATACTGAGATAGAAAATGCATAATAACAAAAACACATGAAACCAAAAGAAAAACATAAGTAGCAAGAAGATTAAAATAATTAACCTCCATTAAAACATTACCATAACTAAAACTACCAATAACCATCATACACCCCTACGTTTATTTATAGCCAATCAATCACAAATTATAAAACTTTGTTACTATTTAACAGAAAGAAAAAATCATCTAAAGAATCCAGTAATCTAATTAGAAAGGGAATCACAGATTCGATTCAAGAAAATGAAAAAATATATTAAATAATTAAAAAAACAACATTTTAAATCTTAAATTTAATTAAAAAACAAGATAAAAAATCACAAAATCAAATGGCCTCATAGCATAGCCAGGATAGTGCGGTCGGCTTCGGACCGATTGACAGGGGTTCGAATCCCCTTGGGGTCATATTTACACAAAGACATAATCTACCTAAAAGCTAAACAGATATTACAGCTTTTTTTTGCATCCATCAAATAGGTTGTTATGTTCCAAAAGGGCCTTTGAAAATCCATTAAAAACCCCTAAGATTCTTTCTGAGAAATAATTAACCTTACCAATAGTTTGTGAGTTAACAACACTCATTAAATTATAATGATTATAAACAGAAGAAATAGGACTAACAGTCTGCCAAAAAATGGGATCAGATTGCTTATGTTCATTAACTAATTCATCAAACTTGCCCAATGATTCTTTAAGGTAGCTTTTATACATAGAGAATTCATTAAGATTTTCTCTATTCCATTCGCTTATCCTATCCCAATTACCATGAATTTCATCAGAAAAATTAGACTTTGATTCTTTAATATACTTTTCAAGAACAGAATCTGAAAAAGTATTCATCAAAACCGCATGCGCTTGATTACTATAATCCTTAATGTTATTTAATACTCGAACAGCTTCAGAGTCCAATTTAAGATTATCCCTCAAAGAACCAAAAATTTCTGACTTATGATTGCTAAACTCACTAATTATAGAAGCAATATTCTCTTCAATATTCACATCATCCAAAACAGATTCAACTCCTTTAAATTTGTAACCCGCCAAATTAGAAAAAACAAAAATCTCTGACTCTGCTTTCTGTGAGATATAATGAGCATCGTATGGCTTATTTAACACATTAACAAATCTCTTGAATTCATTATAAGATAAATTTGGTTTAGACATCAATCTAACAAAATTCTCCTTATACTCTTTACTATCATAATATGAAATAAGATAAAGAAGCTCATGGAGATTAAGAACTCCTATAAGAGCATCATCTAAATCAGACTGCAACTTCTCATTTACTTCCTTAATTTTGTTCTCAATACACTTTTCATTAAGTTCTTCATGAGACATAACAATCACCTAAAAAAGATAAAAGGATTCAGCCAATAAAAACACACATGTAAAAACACAAAAACATTACCCAAAAAGATGAAATAAACAAAATACAAAATAAATAAACTAAAAATAATACATTAAAAATCAAAAACAAAATCAACATAATAAGAGAAAGGAGCAATATTTAAATAACTTTTGTTTTTGTAACAACTGCATGATAATAAAACATTTGAGAAATGCTTTAATCGAAGTTGTGCTTACGATTATTCCAACTATTTATCCTAATTAAACACATTCAGAAAAGATAAAATGAAACAAAACACAACTAACAGAAAACAAAAAAACTATTAATCAAGATACAACTCTAAAATACCAATGCAAATACAGAGCAGATAAAAAACAAAAAACACCAAGAAAGATAAAAAATGAAAATACTATTACGTTTTTCACAGGAGTACATAGAACTCGCAAAAAAAGAATTTGAACAGCTCATGCAATGTAAACTCAAAAACTATAAATTAAAAGAGATAGGAAAGGGGTATTTCATAATAAACACAGAATCTCCAAACTCAAAAGAAATAATCCAAAAAATCTCACAAAACTCTCATTATCTTGCACTGACCAAAGGCATTTGGGAGATATTATTTAAATCAGAAACAAATTCAGAGGAAAAAGTAATAAAAGAAACAATTCATCGAAAAAAAACAACCGCAGAATCAAACTTTCGCCAAACAACAAAATCACTGAAGTCATCAAAAGACCACAACATTGACAAAAAGATAATCGATAAACTACAAAAATCAAACATCAAAGAAGAATTACTTTATCAGATAATATCAAAGAGCAGAACTATTTCTTGGAACAAGATAATCAGAGGAAAATACGCCGTTAGAATAAAAAAAATAAAACAAAGCAGTTCAAACACAATAAAAAAATCCATTAAAAAACATAATAGAAATAACTCTATTGAAAAAGAGAATAAAAACAACAGACATCAAAATATTCAACCAGCAAAAACATTCAATGCAAATCAATTTCAGATTGCATTCTCAGATATCATTTGGACATTCCTTAATGAATCTAATAATAAACATAATAAACAATTATCACAAAAGAGATATGATTCTAAAGAAAATAACAATACAAACGCCACAGAAACCAGAAGAAATAACATGAACAACAAAAAAAAAGACAACAATATCAAAGAAATACCGCAGGTTTCAATTAATAATCCCGACACAAAGATAAACATCTTTTACATTGATGAAAAAAGTCATACAGTCAACCAGATTTTAGTCACAAAAACCATTTACGAAAACAAAGAGAGATTCATTGATAGAAGAGCAGACAAAAGACCATGTCTTAAACCAATTTCATTACACCCAAAACTTGCCAGAACCTGTATAAATCTATTAGGATTGCAGGACACATGTAATAGTAAATCAAACAAAAAGAAGTTAGATTGTAAAACCATTATAGATCCCTGTTGTGGAACTGGAGGATTTCTAATAGAAGCAGGATTAATGGGGTACAATGTGATTGGATTTGATAACATAAAAGAAATGATAGAATGCACAGAAAGAAACCTAAAATATTATGGTCTCACAAAATACAAATTATATAATGTAGATACAACGAAAATCAACATAGAGATAGATAAAATCTGGAATGAAAAGATGAGAGGAATTACAACAAAAGAACATGAAAAATCTAAAGAAAATCAGACAGATAAAAAAACAGATACACCCTTTGATGGTTTGGTAACAGACCTACCCTACGGTAAAAATACGAAGAAGATTCAAAACTTAGAAAATCTTTACTTTTCGCTATTAAAAAATTTCAAATTCCTATCAGATAGAATGGTAATAATTTTTCCTCACTACATTGATTATAGGAACATAATAAAAGAA
>CAZZHT010000045.1:3727-8829 GCA_964653825.1 uncultured Methanosarcinales archaeon | reverse complement strand
ATCAGTGCTGCCTATGAGGTACTGTTGGGATTGGCGCCACATGCCATCTATAATCGTTTGCGATTGATTTTAAAAAAGTTTACTGCTGAGGTTACCCATTTCCGTAATCAGGAACATCTACAATCCTCGGGTGTTTTATCTTTGGAGTCGATCCCCAAAACACCACTTTCACATGAGCTCTATAGTGTAGAGAATTGGGCTCAATGGCGAGAAGATAGAGGCGTGTTTGGAGTACGTTCTGAGAAGTTTTATAAAGATATTTATATATAAAGTTGTATCTTAAGAAAAATATAAAAAATGTTGAGAATAATAAATTAAGAGTCGTAAGTTTTGTAAGTTGGGTTGTTGAAAGTATATGATTGTATATAATAAATATGTGTAGGAGTTGGTGAAAATGATCACTAAGCAAAAGATTGTTGTGGCAAAAAGGGACTTAATTTATGTTATCATTAGTATATCATTACTTGTAGCTCTAAAAATTTCTGTTGGTTCTATCTTTGGTTCAGTGGCTCTTTTGAGTGATGGTTTTCATTCTCTTACAGATCTTGTGGCTCTCTTTGCAATTTATATAGGTCTTATATTTATTACTAAACCAGAATCCGAGAAGTTTCCCTATGGATATTATAATGTAGAAACTCTGATATCTCTTTTTATATCACTTTTTATCTTGGTAAGTGGTATTCTAATCATTAAGGATTCGATTGTGAGAATCAGTGAAGTAAAAACGATTACTAATGTTAGCATTACCGCTATTACTGCTGCTATTTCAGTGATATGGGTCTATTTAACTGCTAAATTGTTGAAGAAATCAGCAAAAATATCGCATTCGACTGCTTTAATGGTAAGTGCAAATGAGATGCAGTTTGATAGTTTGAGTTCTCTTTTCGTACTTGTTTCTATCCTTATAACTCCTTTTATTTATTGGTTTGATGCTCTTGCGGGAACTATTATTGGAGTGCTTCTGCTCAAGGCATCTATTGAAGGGTTAATTAGCTCGATTAAAATCCTGCTTAATGTTAACCCTAATGTTAAGCTCTATGATTCAATATCCAAGGGCATTGAGAGTTGGATGAAAGAAAATAGTATTGATGCTGAGATTGATTCTTTGAAGCTAAGGCAGTCAGGTCCTTTTTTATTTGCTGAGCTTGATATTTTATATCATGAGAACAAGAATTTGGATGAGTTAGGTATTCTTTCACAGAAGCTTTTACAGTATCTCAATGATAACTTTAAAGAGGTTGATTCATTTAGGATTAATAGTGTTGTTAGTAAGAGTAATAAAAGGGTTGTAATTGTTCCTGTTGATGAGGGTAATTATGTTAGTGAACACTTTGCAAGGGCTGATTTTTTTAAGATTATTGAGGTTATGAGTGAACCTAAAAAGAGCTCCGAAGATACGAGTTTAGGAAACGATGATATAAAACCTGATGAGACAAATAAGATTAATGAGTTCGATAAAACTAATAATGATAGGAGGAGTATCAGCAAAATTCCTTTTAAGACAATTCAGGAGATTAAAAATCCTTTTAAATCAAAGAAAATACATACTGGTGTTTCAGTGGCAAAGCTATTTAAGGATTACCACCCAACTGATGTGATTGTAAATAATATTGGAGAGATTTCATACTATGCCTTGAAAAATGAGAAAATTAATGTCTACAAGGCCGTTTCAAATGATATTTATGAGAATATTGAAGCTCTTTTAAAGAATGAGCTTGATTTTATAAAACCAAAGGTGAGAACATGAGAATCGGATTTCCAACAAACGATGGTAAAACAATTAGCCAACATTTTGGTAGAAGTAAATCTTTTTTGATATATGATACAGAATCAAAGTCAAGGGAGTTAGTTCCGAACCCCCATCGTAATGAGAGCAATGATGTAATTGGACATGCGAAGCTGCTTAAGATGTTGATAGCAAATAAGGTAAATAAGTTAGTGGTTTTTAGTATGGGAATGAAGATGGGTGATAATTTGAAACAGGTCGGAATCAATGTTGAATTTACTGAAGATTTCTATATTAATCACCATTTGAACTGAAAGGTTTTTTTATTTTTTTATTACTATCTGTTTAATTTGTAACTTTATATTTTATTATAATGTTTAATTATTGTTGTATTTTTTAATTATTATTCCTTTATTTATCAATCCCTTTTTTATCATTTTTTATCTGTTTCTATTCTATTTTTTGAGTGTTATCTTTCTTATCTTTGTTTGTAATTTTCTTTAATGTCTGTGATTTAAATATTTTTATTTAATTTCATTTTGTTTTAAAAGTTATATTAGTATACAAAATCGTAACATTTATATACTAGAATAATCTTAATGTTTTTTATGGCTTATCGTACCTATCACTTTAAGGTATTTTTTGTAATCTTCATGGCTGTAATTATTGCATCACTTAGTTATGTTTCCTTTAGTTTGGCTGCAAACTATCTTAGTGTTAAGGATGGAAGTATCTACGCAACTAACCTTGTTGGTTACTCAGATACTACTAAATGGGCTGTTGTTTATGGAAGCTTGACTTCCTCACCATTAACTCCTTCTTTGGTTCCAATCTTGAAGAAGACCTTTTCATCTCCTGATTTTTTTAAGCAGGATCTTCCAGGGGATAGTTTACCTATCAACAAATACAATGTTATTATCTCAACTCTTAATACTAGCTTTAATCTTAGTGATGTTAGAAACTCCTCTTATTCTGACTTAGATGAAGCGAGTGGTTTGTTTGATTCGGGGATGTATGATGGAAAGGATGATCCTCAACATACTTTTAGTTGCACAAATGGTCCTGTTTTTACAATCCTTGGAAATAACTTTACTGGTTGTTATGTAACTCTTAAAAACAACATTAAGGTTGGGCTGTTGAAGTACTACTACGGGGGTTCCTATTTCCCTCTTTATATTGTAGATAGTTCATCTTATAGTTGCTATGATGGTTCAAATTGTAACTATGAGTTTATGCTTCCTCTCGATACTTATTACTTTTATTATGTCAGCAAGGAACCAATGTATGCTATTAATGTTTGGATAGATGGCCAACAAACAACGCATTTTTCACAAACAGCTTTACCGTATATTGTTAAGCTAAGGGTTACAAATTATTTCACTCACGAATCCATTAGCAATGTAACTGCTGCTTTAGTTGAGGATAATGGTAATAATATCTTTGTACCTTGGAGATTGGATGGTATTGTTTCGAGGGCAATGACTACAGCTAAGACAGATAGTGATGGGTCTGCTACTTTTGTGGCAGCTCCTACAAAGTATGGAACAATGAGTAGTTATTCTTTTAATGCTAGTGTAGTACAAAATGATCAGATTATTAAGTCAGTTAGATTATATGTTGATCATTCTGATTCTACAGAGTATGTTAAGAAACCAATACAACCTTCAGTGCTCTTAGATAATGCAAAGGTGAGTGTTAATGCTATGAATCAGATAACCAATTCGCTTTATATCTGGGCAAATTCTGCATCTGGTACAGATAGCCCACAACCTCAGGCAGTAAAACAGGATCTTACAGTGTATACAAATGGTAGTTATACTCCTATTACTCTACAAACTGGTGCTCCTAATGTTATTGATGTTACTTTAAAAGAACCTAGTGGTGTTATAGAAAACGGTTATATTAATGCTGAGGAAAATGATGGTTATCTCGTTATGAACCCAACATATAATCAGACAACCTATGCTCCTAAAAAGCGTGTCCATGAGTTCTTCTGGATACCCACAACACAGGAGTTTATTGTGACGCCTACTAGCTATGGTCAGGCAAATTCGATTGTCTCTTTGAAAGTTTATGATTCCTATTATAATCTTGTTGCTAATGTTAAGTGTAATGTTATTGATAGTTTTGAACCAAGAAATGGAGTTTCATATAACAATGATAATCTAAAGGTTATAATTAATAGTATGAATTCTGTTTTGAATTCACTTTATTATTCAATGAATTAAATAGAAGATTCGATTATACATTATAAAAAATATTATAACACTCTATTTTTTGATATTTTATCTTTTTGCTTTTCTCGTTATTTTTTATTCACTCTACAATTGTTAAAAAATAATAAAAAGAATGTTTTGGAATCTTTGTTTAATTTTGGGAATAATTATTATATTTATTAATAACCGGAATTGGTAATCATTGGTATTAATAATCATTGGAATTAGAAATAGGAATTAAGAAAATAAGAACTGTTTCAATAATGAATTATTAATTATCTAATGATTCCTCTAATTGATTTCCTAAAGTGTGTGCTTAATTTGTGATTGATGACAATTTGTGTTTTAAATGATTTCATACTCTGTATTTTAATGCTTATACTTTTACTTTAACTTTAACTTTTATGTGTTTTAGGTGGGGGCTGTCAGTATGTTGTACTTTTTATCTAAATTTACTAATAAAATTCATAATTATTCTTATCTTAGTGTAACCCTTATTCTTTTAGTATCATTTTTCTCTTTCTTTGGTAGTGTGACTGCTACCAATGGTGCAAGTGCTTCTGTTGTTGATTCATCACAGACAGTGCATAATCTGGTTTTTACTGGGCAATCTACAGATCCAAATAAGTGGTATCAAGATGCAATTTCAACAAATCCAGATGTTGGTTTAGAGGTGTGTGGTGTTGGACAAAAATATTTGGGAGCAACATATGCTATGAATGTTAATGGTGCCTGGAAGTATGTTCTTGTAACTTATCAATCATCAACAAATGCATTGAGTTATGCGAGTATGTCTGCCGGAAGTGATTGTTATTATACTTCTCCTGCGGGCTTGACATTTTCACCATCTAGTTTGACTACTCCACAACCAAATGTGTTCTATGCAGCTTTTCCTGCAAGGTTGTGGGTTACATACGCAGATTCTGCAAATCCTGGTACGCTGAGTAACTTTGTATTTGTCAATAATTCTGGAACTCTTAAGGGATCTTATACTGTTCCTAGAACTTTCTCTCAGTCATCAGATAAGGTTACTGTTTCAACGCCTACAATTGGTTTTCAGACCGCTTCTGGGAGTTTTGGAAAGCTAACTTCTGATTCTACTTTTGGGGTTACAAGCAATAGAAAAATGGTTGTTGGTCTCTGCTCAGACAACTATGGTG
>CAZZHT010000045.1:0-3627 GCA_964653825.1 uncultured Methanosarcinales archaeon | reverse complement strand
GTTTATTCCTACTCTGGTGCAATTACTAGAGCAATTCCTGTTGATGGTAAGGTTAATGTCGATCTCTCTTGGACTGCAATTGCTCATAGTGGTACATATACTGTGAAAGTTGAAGTTGATCCAACCAATAAAATTGAAGAATGTGATGAGAGTGATAATTCTATCACTGCTAGTTTCCAATTGAAACCAATCTATATTCCTACAATATATATAGATCATGTTAAGAGCGATTATTTTCCAAATCCAGGGGTTCCTTATGATTTCTCAATTAATTTAAGGAGTTCAGATGATGTCACTGTTCCTAATGCAAGTATGATGCTTACAGAGCAGAATGGTGTTGATCTTTTTGGACCAACTCAGATTTTTAATCTAACATATAATGGAAGTCATGTTAAATCCGGTGTTAAAACAGTCAATAATATCTTTTTTAGGACTGATGAAGCAGGTGGAAATGAGTTTACTGTGATTCCTACAGGAAATAAACTATACAGCCCAGAATACTCTTACTTGAATTTGAGTTCTTATGTTGATGATTACAAGATTTATCTCTCTGGTAAGACGCAGTCAGGTAATAATCTTGTTTTCTTGGTTAATGGAAATATAAGTAATATTTACCCTCTTGGAATTACTAATCCATATGTTTATGCGAATGCTACAACTCATAAAGTTGTTTTGAATAAAAATAGCTTTGTTCAACAGATTTTAGATTACGGTTATGAGATTTTCTCAATGTTTTGGAAAACTAACAATTAAATCTTATCTGTTTTGTCTTTGTATTTTTATGTTGTTTTATTGTTTTTGTGTTTTGTTTTTATGTACTCGTAGAGTGTGAAGAGATGGATTCCAATGAATTTGATGTTTTTGATAAAAGGTATGTTAGTGTAATGTTTATTTTAGTTCTGATAGTCCTATTTGTCTCTGTTATTTTCTCAATTCAAACAACTGCTGTTTTTGCTGATAATTCTACAAATGGAAGTAATAGCAGCAATATTAGTGATGGAAATAGCGATAATGGAGCAGATAATAGTAGCAGTGCTTATCCTATTGGATTTTATAATCAAACTGTGCAACCTAAGATGGTACTATACAATGGGAGTTTTCTTCCTTATTTGAATTATGATTGGTTATTCAATGATACTAATGAATCAAATAGTTCTAGTGAGGGACATGCTGTCAATTTGTCAAGGATTTTATATGCTTCTTATTCATACAAGGATAACTCAATAATTAATCCTGATGCCTATTTGAAGATATGTACTAAGAATGAATCTTTGCTTTTACATAAGTTTGTTGATGTTGCATATGCTTCTCTTAATTGTAGCAATAGTGATAATAGAAGTGATACTGCTAATGTTATCCCTCTGTTAACTTTACCTATTAGGATAGATAGTATGGTTAATAATTGCACTTTAATTGATATCGATTTAGCAAGTTATAAGGCATACTATCCTGGGAGGATTGTGCTTTTAGTTGGAAATACTACTCATTTTGTTCCCTATCAGTACAATTATACTGAGTTAGTTAATGATTCAAGTGGATCATCTAATTCTTCAAATGGCTCTAATTCTAGTAATCAAAAAACGATTATTGTTTCAAAGATGATTTATCCAAGATATGATTGTTATCCCATTGCTGGTTGGTTGAATGGTAGTTATTTTGTTAAGGTTATAGCTGATAATATTGATAAAACTACTTCTTTTGTTATTCAAAATGTTTACGATGGTAAGAAAAGGCAGATCCCTATTGTGAAGGATTCAATATTTTTTGATTTTGTTAATGGTAGTGATGACCTTATTAAGAGTACAATAACTCAACCAATGGGAAGAGTTACTCTTAATTATACTCTTTCAGGGGGGGAATCGCTTTATTTAAATAGGATTTCTTCATTGAAAAT
This sequence comes from uncultured Methanosarcinales archaeon, assembly GCA_964653825.1. GTDB lineage: Archaea > Nanobdellota > Nanobdellia > Woesearchaeales > CAZZHT01 > CAZZHT01. The sequence continues at coordinate 1,733 of CAZZHT010000045.1, read as the reverse complement.
TATTCCTTTTGATCCTTGTGGTGTTATTAATAAAACCGGGTATTATTTTATCAACAATAGTAGATGGAATTCCAATAAGAGTTGTATTATTATTGATAATTCATCAAATGTTGTTTTGAATTTCGCAAATCAAACTGTCGATGGGGATAATTCTACAAATGGAAGTTTGGCCAATGATTCCTGTGCTGTTATCATTAGGAATTCAGCTAATGTAACAATTGTAGACCTTAGAAGTCAACAGTACCATAATGGTGTTTGTATTTTTAATAGCACTTCTGTTGCAGTGCAAGGAACATATTCCTCAAATAATGTTAATGGAGTTTATGTAGTAAATGCAAGCAATATAAGTATTTCTAATATTGCTTTATCTAATTTTAATAATGAAATCCTCACAAAGAATGCAGTTACTGATTTTTCAAATATTGTTATTCCGACTGCTAATTTCTCATTGGAATCAAGGGATGTGTTGGTTAGGTCAGTTAGAAATCCTCCAGCAGATCCGGTAGGGTTGGTTAATATTTCCCAATGGCTTTTGGTTAATAGAACATCTCCGGAGACTTGGGCCATCATGAAATTTCACTATCATATTCCATTACCTCATAATGTTTTAGGATTGACCGTGAATGTTTATCGAGCAGATTATAATAATGAGACAAATACAACTGATTGGACAGTTATGCCAACGACTGCTGACCTTATTAAGAGGTATTTTTTAACTGGAAACACTACTGATTTCTCTACTTTTGTCCCTTTAGGAGAAAAAATTAATATCAGTCCTCCAAATCCTCACCCTGTTCCAACACCTGTTCCAAGTCCTCAGGGAGGAGGCAATAGTGGTACTGGCGGTGGAAACGGTAATAGTGGGCAGAATCCTAAGCCATCGCCAAGTCCTACCAGCGTTGAAAGTAATAAGACCAATGTAAAGCTATTCCCACCTAAACTGAAGTTAACATTGTTTAATCAGAGTATTACATTACAACAGGGAGAGACAAAGTATGTTGGTTTCAATCTGACTAATATAGGTAATGTAACTGTTGTTGGAGCAACAGTAAGTGCAAATGTCTTAAGGGGTTGGGATACTGCTCCTGTGCTCTTTAATGAAATCTTGAAGCGTCAGACAAAACAAGGAAAAATCTTTATCAAGGTCTATGATAATCAGATGCCTGGAAGTTATATGGTTCCTGTAAAAGCATTAGTTAACGGTAATCAAACTGTTGATGTTAAGATGTTGAAAGTGATTGTTATACCTAGACAAAAGTTAGCAAGGATGAAAATCACAGAAGTGGCTCCTGTTTTGAATCTCGAAGAAAATGCTGTTGTGCCTTTTCCAATGATGGTTAAGAATAATGGTGATTATAACCTCACAAATATTACTTTGAGTTTTGAATCAGCTGGAGATTGCATTAAGGGAATTAATGGTTCTTATAATCTTACGGTCGGTGAAGAAAAATCAATGGTTTTTACTCTTAAAACTGGAAAGGCATTTAGTCATTGTCTGGCTGTGCTTTACCTTAAGTCAAATGAAGGTGCTATTACTTTTACACCAATTGATATTAATATTAGGCCAAAGGGTTTGATTAAGGTAAGGATATTCTTTATACTCTTTGCAATTTCCACTCTTTTGACGGTGTATGTTATTTATGATAAGATTAAGCAGTATATTAAAATAAGGGAGAGTAAGAAAAAGAAGGGTAATGAGGAAGAGGAGTGAAAGAGAGTAAAGAAGTAGTGAA
>CAZZHT010000044.1:0-9217 GCA_964653825.1 uncultured Methanosarcinales archaeon | reverse complement strand
CTCAATACAGATGCAATACTGTTTAACTCACTTTAGTAATCTTTAAAAATAATTGTTTTGAATTTAAAAGAACAAAATACAAAAAGGTAGAAAAATGAGCATAAAAACAAACAAAGCCCCAAAAGGAACTATTAAAAGTGTGAAGGAAGAATTAGCAGAAATAATTATGCAACAGAAAGAAATTTTTCCAGACATCATTGGATTAAAAAATGTAAAAAAACAAATAAAATCAGCGATATTATCATCTCACCATATTATCCTAATAGGACCTCCAGGAACCGGAAAAACGACCATTGCTAAGGATATTGCTCTCTTATTAAACTCAACATCAACTAAAAAACCTAAATCCAGTATAAATGAATTTACTAATCCGGCACCAACAAAGCCTGATGATATTAGTATGAATGAAAAGAATCCTAATGCAGAATCTAATTTAGATGATTCTAACTCTTCTAAATCAGATGTTAAAACTGTCACTTCTGCTTCTAATACTTCATTATCTTTAATTGAAAATAATAACCCTAGATTTGTAAGAGTTCAAGGGAGCCCTGATTTAACTGTTGAAGACCTAATTGGAGACATAGATCCAACAAAGGCCTTCAAATACGGAGCATCATCTTTAGAGGCTTTTATTCCAGGAAAAATCTTCAAAGCAAATAGAGGTGTTTTATTCTTTGATGAGCTCAATAGATGCCCACAGAAGTTACAAAATGCTTTATTACAGGTCTTAGAGGAAGGATTTGCCACTCTTAGCAATTATAATGTTGATTTCAAAACAGATTTCTTCTTAATAGGCACAATGAACCCCGAGGATAGTGCCAGTGAGGAGCTCTCTGATGTCTTTCAGGATAGAGTTGATATGATTTATGTTGGTTATCCAGATACCATTGACGACGAAATGAAAATTGTCCTGACAAAAGGAAAAAAAATATGTGATTTTCCAGAGAGATTGATAAAAACAATATTAATCTTCATAAGAGACCTCCGAAAAAATAAGCAACTCGAAAAAAAGCCCTCAGTAAGAGCAAGTATCTCTCTATATGAGAGATCACAAGCCAATGCTATTTTAAACAATAGAAACAAGGTTAATATTGATGACATTAGAGAAGCACTAACCTCTGTATTAAGTCATAGAATTAAATTAAAGCCATCTGTCGAATATACTGAATCTGAACAGGATTTTATCAAAAAACTCTTTGATGAGCTTTACACTCGAGAAATGAAGAGCTCAGAAAGAGAAAGTGGTGATTCAGGGTAGCTCCGACAATCAACAACAAGAAACAGAGCTACGCCCTCCTGAGAAAGCAAAGGACATCTTAGAAGCAGAGGGTCAAACTCAAAAGGATAAGGAAGACATAATTCATAAAACAAAATCAACATCAAACACAAATCCAGATAAGGACTCATTAGAATTAGTTAAGGAAGCACGAAACAATGGGCTAAATTCTTTTATTGCCGATGATCTATTCAAAAACATCACAAATAATTATCCTTTAAGTGAAAAATTATATGGAAAGAATCTAATAACTATTCTTACAGGGTATCCTGCAAACTATGTTAAAAACAACTTAAGAATCCCTGAATTTAGAGAAAAAATTAAAAATAACATCACAAAGAAGATACAAAAGGCAAAAGAAGAAAATATCATTGATGCTGATAACAAGATAACCTCAAAAGGAGATGAACTTAATCTTATTTACAACTATCTTATTTATCTTGAGAAAAAGGTAAAGCTCTCTGAGTTCGGAGAAAAAACAAGTCACATTAAAAGCGCTCACGGTCTGAGAAATGAGTTAACAAATTTCAAAAGACAAAGCTATCACGACCTTGCCATCAGAGAAACTATAAAAAGAGTAATAAAGAGGAAAAGGACTCATATTGAGTACAATGATTTACTTGCTCACACAAGAATAAAAAAGGGTGGTATCGAAGTTATCCTTGTCCTTGACTCATCAGCTTCTATGAAAGGTGAGAAATTAGAATTATGTAAAAGAGCTGCAGTTACTCTTGCGTATAAAACCATTTTAGAAAAGGATTCATTGGGTTTAGTAGTTTTTGGTGATAAAATAATTTCATCGTTAAAGCCGTCAAAGAATCTCAAAAGTGTTCTTCAAAAAATAACAACAATCGTTCCAGGAAAATCCACAGATTTGTCAAAAGCAATCACACAATCAATGAAATTATTCTCAAAATCAAAAATAAAAAAGCACATAATCATTGTAAGTGACTTAAATCCAACAATTGGGAAAAATCCCTATGAATCATCATTGGATCCTACTTTTAAAGCCAAAGATAGGGGAATAACTATCTCGGTTGTAGGCATATTTCTCAATAAAGAAGGAGAAAAACTTGGAAAGAAGATATCAAACATAACTGAGGGTACATTTTATATTGTAGACAAGGGAAATCTTGATAAAGTGCTTATTGATGATTATTACTCCTACAAGTCAAGAAACTTGAATTAAAAGCTAAAAAAAAGAGCTAAAAAAATAAGAAACCTCTACGTCAATCACTCTCTACGAACTACTTTTGATTTTTACTAATTATTTTTATTGTCCTTGCTATTGTCAATCTTATTCAAAGGGCATCTCTCAAATGAACAAGCGTCTTTAAGAAGCGTACAATAAAAATAGATACTATCGCTGCCCTGTTTTTCCTTCTTATACTTACAAGATGACCAGATGGCATTCTGCCAATCATTAACATCATCATATAGTCGATTTTCATAGTTCTCAGTAATCTTCTCAATCTTAGATTCATCCCTCAGTGTTCTCTTAATCATTTGCTTAATCTCTAATAACAATGAATAAACATCACTTAAACTAATCTTTTCTGAATCTTTATTTTTTGAGTTAGAATTATCACTATTAGTAAATCTGTTAACTTTATTCGAATCTTCTCTACTATCATTCTTTTCATCAGTCATATTGACCTCTCATGGCATTGATATTATTTGATTATCTCATCTTAATTTTTAACTAATCTTTAAATCCTTAAAATTAAATCTGATTTGTCTAATCCAATTTATATTAAATCAAATTTTATTTATTGTTTGCTTTTATTTCTTTTGCTCCTTTTTATTTCACTTGTTTCTTAATTATTATCTCTCTCATATACTTCTCTCCTGGACTTTTAGTCTAATTTACTTTAATTGACTCTCATTTATGCTCGAATTCACTATTCACTTTAATTTCATCTTTTTAATTACTTCTTTATAGGTCAGTATGTTATTCTTTGCCCCTATATGAGTTATCACTGATTCTGCATTTAACATACCAACTTCCATGGCTGCTTGAAATTCAAATCCCCTAATAATTCCACTCATAAATCCTGATGCGAAGGCATCTCCAGCTCCTGTTGATTCAACAACCTTTGTCTTTTTGGGTTTAAGGTGATAATGTTTCGAGAAAGCATCAATTCCAAAAGCCCCATTTGCTCCATCTGTAATAATTACTGAAACAAACCCATAGTTCTTCAAATGCTCTAAGAGAAAATATATATCATCTTCATTGGATTTTAGTAACGATTGAGCTTCTTCCTTATTAAATATAAGATAATCCACATATCTTAATAGAGGTTTTAGATAATTAATTCCTTTCACAGTCAAATAAATTGATGGATTATAAGCAATCTTTCCATTTTTTAATTTAACTGCTTTAGCAACAGCAACACTGGTTTTGAATGAGCTCCCGAGCATAGAGCTCAGATATAACCAATGCGTATCTATTTGTTTTAGATTAATTTCCTTTAAGGTCAAATTATCATTTTCTCCTTTCTGGGTAAATATCGTTCTGTCACTTGCAAAACTATCCAGAATCACAGAAAAACCTGAATTTCCCTTACCTTTACTTCCTAAGAAATCAATATTTTCCTTCTTCAATTCAGATAAAATCTTCTCAGCATAAAAATCACTACCAACCTTTCCTATATATCCTGTCTTTAATCCCATTCTTGAAAAGGTAACTGCAGTGTTAGTTCCACCTCCACCTGTTGAAATCTCCGACTTTTTAATAACTAATTTTGAACCTAATGGATAGGCCAATAGAGTTTCCTTAAAAGAAGGTGTTTCTATCTTTATAAGTTCACCTTTCGTATACATAAACATATCAATTGTTGCACTGCCCATTGTTATAACATCATACTTCATATTCTAAACACCCTATTCCTTTGTTTTTTGTTCTTGTTTATCTTATTAATCTCATTAATCTACACTAAAAACTCACATAGTTCACATAATTTCCTATTATTGTACTTATATTTTATTTTAAGCAAAATATTAGCAAGATATTTATTTCGAGCAAGATAACTTCTGTTTTTTTTATGTTCGTTTTTGCTTCTTTCTTTATATTTTTTTATATTTTACTTTTTATATTTTACCTTTCAGTTTATTTTTAATAACATGATAGGAATACCAATTCGAGGGTATGTATAATATTATAACGCAAAACATTCATTTATTTATCTGTGATTGCCTTGATTAACCTGATAAATCATAATCTCTAATGAACCAAAATATAGTGAAGTGAATATTCAAGCATTTACTCTTAGTATTTTTAAAACTTCGTAACCATTTCAATGTAATGAGAAATACCATTTCATACAAATCTTAGAAATCGTCTGACTCTTAAAAAAGATGAGAATCTTACTAACCCTTCAAGTCACTTAAGAAATAATTTAAGTAACTTAAATTAATGAAAACCAGATAATCACTTTACCTGGTAATCACTTTAAAATTAGTTAACTTTATAAAGATGTGGTTTATCCAACAATTAGATTTAACTGTAGATTTGACTTGGTTAAGTTCAAAAACAATATCTTAAAACAAATATTTCATTACAAGAAAAAACAAATTTCAAAAAACAATTTTAACAAAAAACGATTTTAAGAATAATCAACAATCAACAATTTTACAGGTTTTTACATAATAATATTTTTTTAAATAAAAAATTAAGAGGGATGTTTTATGGAAGTAGCAAGACCATTAGATACTTTAAATGTTGCAAAGGGAAAAAGAGTTTTAATCGAAACAAAGAATGGAAAACAATATGTAGGAACTTTAAAAGCATTTGATATTCACATAAATGTTGTTTTAGATGAAGCTGAAGAGAATAAAAACGGAGAAATCGTAAGGAAATTGGGAACTATTTTCCTAAGAGGAGATACAATTATTATGATTTCACCCCAAAACTAAGTAAGGAGTTTAGATTCAGCTTGAATCCATTTGAAATTCATTTAATTAGAATTGATTTAAAATTTGTTTAAAAGAGGGATCACATGACAAAAGGTACACCATCACAAGGTCAACACAATAAGGGAAGGTCTCATATCAAATGTAGAAGATGTGGGCATATCTCATTTAATGTTGCTAAAGGATACTGTTCTCACTGTGGCTATGGTAAAAGTAAAAGGTTAAGAAGTTATAGTTGGCAGGTAAAATAGAATCTGAGCGAAATAACAAAAAACAGAACAAAACCTAAAAAATAGAATCTTAAAATTAACTTTTTTGAATTTTTTTGATTGTTATTTTCAAACTATCATTTCTAAACAATCTGCTTTTAATCTTTTCTTTTAATAATCTCTTCTTTAATTCTTTAATAAATCTTTTTAAATCATTTATTTAAATATGTCGTTTAGAGGCCATTTAAATTTTTAACATCTTTTTCTGATATCACTAATACATTTTTTCTCTTTTTTATTTTGATATTTATACTAATTTTAATATTTGTACTACGATTTATTTCATACTGTTTCTGTTTACAAACTAATGTCGCTCTTGAACATTATTTCACTGATAACATCATCTAACTTCTTCTTACTTATTTTTTTAGAATAAACCCTTAATGTCTTTAATCTCTCATCATAGCTCATATTCCTTATGCTTTTTATACGCTCAAAATCAAACTGATTGCTTTTGCAACTATTGTTACTTTTGTTGGTATTATTACAAATCTTATCTTTATTGTTATTATTACCAGACAAATTGTAGTTTCTGTTATTATGAGAATCTTCACCAAAAATTTTACTCATAGCTTCTTTCTTTATAACCTCACTTATCTCTGAAACAATATTCTTTATATCTCTTGGACTTACTTTCATCTCATTTGCTCGTTCTGTCAAGTAATCAATACTAAAATTTAAATTTTCCTTTGAAACACTGAATCTATTTATATATAACTCAATCATCTTTTTATAATCTAACTGTGAAAAATTGTTATTGAATCGAATTTTCAAATTAATCCTACTCAGTAACGCTTCATCTAATCCATCTTTTGGTCTGTTTGAAATAAAGAAAATAAGATTATTATAATTATCATTTGTCGAATAACCATCAAGCAATCTTAATACTTCTCCTGTCAAAGAATCGTATGCTTTTGAATTATCATTAAAGCTTCTCTTAGGAAAAATCGTTTCAGCTTCATCAAAGATTATAAGTCCTATTCCTTCTGGATTTGTTATCTCCTCGTAGTATTTGTGTAACAATTTCTCACTATTCCAGATATAGCTACTAAAATTATTTCCACTGATTTCTTTTGCTTTAAATTTTAAATTAAGAATTTTAGCAATATTATTAATATAGTTCTTACTCACTTTTACAACAAAGGACTTTCCAATTCCTGGCTCACCATAAATCAAAATGTTCTTAGAAAAGGGCTTTGCGGGATTGTCTTTATTCGATGGAACATAAAGTAAAAGAGAATCACATAGAAATCTAATCTTTTCAACTGCCTTATCCTGACCAATAATATTGTCAAAACTAAGAAAATCATTGTATTCATCAGAATTGCAATTATAATCTTGATTTTTGCTCACATCGTTAGAATCTTCCCGATTAATTTTATTGCCATCACTTTTATTATCTATATTATATGATTTTTTAATATATTCTTTAATATAACTATAAAAAAAAGATCTATATTCTTTAATGAATTCAGCATTACTGGAAATTCTCTCTTTAACCTTTCTTATTAAAAAGTCAAATGATGGGGTTTCTAACTCTTTGACATTATCGATGGTTATGAATCTAACATCCTCTAAAGATTCTAATTTTTTCTCGGTATCAATCAATACATTAAGCAGGGCTTTTTTGAAGTCATAATCCTCTGAAATACCATCGTTAAAAATAATTTTTCGATACTTATCTTTTTCATATGAGATGATACTCAAAAGTTCCTCGTCTCTCTCAATCGGATTGAGATAACTCGAATATGCTCCAATAATATCCTTCTCATCGTTTTTTTTCTTATTTTTATTTTTTATCATTGTTTCATTGATATTGTTTTGATTTTTTTTATAGAACATTTTTTCATCTAATATCTCATTTATAATTAACAATCCTTCATTCATTATTGGTTTTGGGTAACTACTTTATGATTGAGTAATATAACTGCCAAATCAAACAAGCAAGAAAAAAAAACCATTAACCAATAAAAAATCAAATTGCTAAATTGCTATTCAATTAATATACTGATAAATCACTCAATCAACAAACAAACAATAAATTTACTTTTGACAAGTAAGTTTCTGTACTAAAAGTTTAGAATTGATTGTCATCGTTGCGGGATAGTTCATCATACAGATCATTAATCTCTTCATTCATTGTATTTTCGATATTCTCAAATTCTTCTGAGATGTTTTTTTCAAGATTATATTGATTTTTGTATGAATGGTTTATATGATTAAACAACTTTTCCTGCTGATTCACATTATTTAATCTCAGCGCTGAGATGTTTATTGCTGACTTATTAAAAGACACATTGATTTTATCTAAGAAATTGAGTTCGTTTGTTTCATGATAGCTGCTTTTTATATCTTTAAGATAATCTCTATCATAACTTAGTTTCATTTTCAATTGCTTGAGATTATACTTTTGGTTTTCATAGGATTCTAAAAAATTATTTGTTCTTTTTATTGATACCTTCAAGTTATTGAACTCATCTTTTGCAATGAGTAGTTGGGATCTTAATTCTCTCATTTCATTTTCTAATGTCTCCTTTTGCGTTGTATAAACATAATAGAGATCATCTTTTTTTGAGAGCTTACTCTTTAGTTCACTGGTTTTCTCATATACCACTTTCTCGTTATTAATAATAATCTCTGATTTGCTTAAATAGTCAGCAATTTCTTGTTCCTTCTTTAAGTATTCCATCTTTTTCGACTTGTGATAATCTGTTTTTTTATTGAGCTCAAGATTAACGATGTTACTATAATTAGTCATGTCTTCTATATTCTTTAAGCTCTCATCAATTAATCTAATTACTCTCTCATCTCTTTTCCTTTTATTAAACACAAATCGTGTTTTTGAGTAACGACTTATTTTACTTATTTTTTCATTGTAACTGTTAAGGAACCTATTTAGAATATCATATGCCTTTTCTAAACTTACTCTGGACCTTTGACCTCTTACAGGAAGAACTTGTTGAGAGCTCACAGATTCTTTTTGAGTTTTTACCTTATATGGACTCTCGTTGATAAGTTGTTCTAAACTGCGCTTGACTTTATTGAAATTAGTTTCAGTGTCATTAAAGTTATTGCCTTGATTCTCTGTTTCATCATCCTTTGTTTTATCTTCTACACTTGAATTTTCTCTAAAGTCATCCGTATGGTTGTGGTTTCTCTTTTCTCTTAATTTTTCCTCAATTCCTCCTGTATTGTAATCTCCCAAATCATTCATGCTTTTAAAATCATCAAAACTTTCTTGATTATTCATTGATATCACCGTTACATTTACTGCCATCTCTTTTTAAAGAATGTTTATGAGAAAAAACTGTAAGTTTTATTATCTGTCTCGGGAGATTTGCGAATAAACAAAAAAAATCCGTTTTACACATAATTTATTCTGATTATCCTAATCACCATCTCGAAAACTTTTGATATTTTTAATCTTTAATACAACATCTCTTTATTAGATTTCCTTAATGATTTCCCTAATAGTTATACAATATTGCTTCTAACTCAAATAATTCCCTTTAATTTAACCTATCCTTAGCTCAATTAATATTGCAACTATGAAATTAAAACAAAACTTTTAAGTATTAGTTATAATCTCTGTAATAGTTATATACAAAAAACATAAACTTAAAACACTATTATAAAACACTATTGTCAATAATATAGCTTTAAAAAATGCTTTTTGATAGCTTGTTTTTAATAAAATGTTTTAAAAAGACCTTTTTTAAAAATAGGTTTTTTATTAGTTTTTTTTAAAAACAATGATTAC
>CAZZHT010000043.1:7025-9535 GCA_964653825.1 uncultured Methanosarcinales archaeon | reverse complement strand
TGACGATTACTTTGATATGAACTTTTATTTGAAAGTATTTGTAAGATAATTTGTAGAAGTTAAATTTTTATCAAAGATTAGCTTTTTATTGATTTTTAGATAATGAAAAGAACATATGACATTGAAAAAAGAATAAAATAGAGTTAATGAAAAACGAATGTGGAAGGGTCTTAAAATGAGTACTAAAATTATTGAAGAAATGAAGAAAGATTTACCTGTGGATAAGATAAGCGATGTCTTTTTTGAGGGCGCAAATATTGTTTTTTATACGATTGACAGAAGTTTTTTTAGGGATAACCGCGGGATAATTAAGGATCTTGTAAATAAGTTTAAGAAAAGGATTGAGCTTAGAGCAGATCCTTCGATTGTTATGGATGTCGAAAAAGCTAGAGATTATATCAAGAAAGTGGTACCAAAGGAGGCAAAGATCTCGGATATTTTATTTGATCCATCTAGATCAGTGGTCGTTATTGAAGCAGAAAAACAGGGGACTGCAATAGGAAAGCAGGGAAGCATCCTTAAGGATATTAAGAATACGACTTTATGGACACCTTTTGTTAGAAGAGAACCTCCTATCAAATCAGATTTAATCAATAGTATCAGAGCAGTTCTATTTAATGAATCAGATTATAGAAAGCAATTGTTAAATAGAGTGGGTCATAGAATTTATGATGGTTGGATAAGAGCAAGAAAGGAAGAATGGATTAGGGTAAGTTTTTTGGGAGGACAGAGACAGGTTGGAAAGAGCTGTTTGTTTTTGCAAACTCCTGAATCAAGAATTCTTCTGGATTGCGGAATCGATGTTAGTGATGATAACGAACCTTATCCTTTTTTAGATGTCCCTGAATTTAATATCAATGATTTAGATGCGGTGATTGTTACGCATGCACATTTGGATCATGTTGGATTCGTGCCTTACCTGTTTAGGTTTGGGTATAAGGGACCAGTATACTGTACAGAGCCAACTCGGGATGTTTCTGCATTGATGTGTCTCGATAATATTAAGATTATGAGAAATAACGGTAAGGAACCAATTTATACTGCAAGTGATGTCAAGGAGATGGTTAAACACACGATTTGTTTGGATTATGATGAGGTTACTGATGTAACTCCTGATGTCCGTATTACTCTTTATAATGCAGGGCATATTTTAGGGAGCTCAATGGTTCATCTGCATATTGGCAATGGATTCCATAATATGTTATATACTGGCGATATTAAGTATGGAAGATCAGAATTGCTTGAACCAGCAGTAACAAAGTTTCCAAGATTAGAGACGCTAATTATGGAGTCAACCTATGGTGGATCTAAGAATATTATGCCTCCGAAGAGAGATGCAGATAAGGAGTTAATTAGGATTATCAATGAGACACATAAGAGGGGAGGTAAGATTCTCATTCCTGTTTTGGGATCAGGAAGAGCACAGGAGATTCTTGTTGTTGTCAATAAGGCCTTGAAAAATAAAATGTTGGATAAGATTCATGTCTATATTGATGGAATGGTTTGGGATATCACAAGCATACATTCAGCTTACCCTGAATTTTTAAGCTATTCTCTGAGAAAGAGAATATTCAAGGATGATGATAACCCCTTTTTATCAGAAAATTTAAAGAGGGTTGGTTCATCAAAGGAAAGAAAGGAGGTTATTGAAGAGGAGGGCAGTTGTGTGATATTAGCTACATCAGGTATGCTCGTTGGAGGACCTAGTGTGGAGTATCTTAAACAATTGGCATCAGATCCTAAAAACACTCTTGTCTTTGTGTCTTATCAGGGTGTTGGATCTTTAGGGAGAAGAATACAGGGTGGTGAAAGACAGTTCAGTTTTTCAAATGGACATACGCAGGAGATAGTGAAAGTCAATCTGGAGGTACATACCGTTGAGGGATTTTCAGGACATTCAGATAGACGGCAATTGCTCGCATTCGTTAACAATTGCAACCCGAAACCGAATCAGATTATTATTGTGCATGGAGAAACCAGCAGGAGTTTAGATTTAGCAAGAACACTTTCAAAGTTTCATAAGGCCTCAACATTTGTTCCAAGAACACTGGACGTACTGAGAATAAAATAAAAGGGGCTTATGAATTTGAGAGTTTATTGTGATTGGTTACATTTTAAGTAGATTTCAATTATATATTCTACGGTAGAGATACATGAAGATAATATCTAAGTAATGTATAGTGATATATGAAATTTATAAATGAAACATTGCCTTTTATTTTTTCTTTTAATTTGTTTTCTGAAAAAGATGTTGTTGCTCCCTAAATAAGCAGAATAAGTATAAAAGTAAAGAGATAATAAATATATAATAGAACATAACATGATGTATAATATGATTTGAAAGATTGGATATCTCATAATATATTGAATTTCTGGATTTAATTTGTTGATCATTCAATCAAAAAAGAGAAAAAGGTAATTAATTTGATGAATTCAGTGAGTTTAATAAATTAAGGGATAAAATTAATTGGTAAAGAAGTGAAAATAGATAGCAAAAGAAACAAGAGATA
>CAZZHT010000043.1:2202-6925 GCA_964653825.1 uncultured Methanosarcinales archaeon | reverse complement strand
ATTATAAAATAGTATTGTAGTATAATACATATAACTAGATTACTACATAATTAGATAATCATTGTTATTAGAAATCAGAAATGATTTAAAATGATATGTTGATTATAAAGTTATAATGTTTCAGAGAATAATCAGATAAGAATCAAAGAACAATTAGATAAGAATTGAAAATCAAAAGAGGGTAATAATCAAAGATAAGAAGCACTAAAGAGTAAATGATGGGATAATAAAATGAAATGAAGAATTGAGCAAAATATTAAGCTATGAAGTTATGTTTATGGTTGTCCATTATTTCAATGAAAAGTTTTAAAAACTTATAGTTTCTTACAGATTTAATAAAAAGGTGATATCTATGAGTAAGATAAAAATAAAGTTCCCAAATGGAGATATCAATGAGTATGATAAGGATATTACTCCAATGGGTATTGCAAAGAAAATCTCCAATTCCTTGGTAAAAGAGGTATTGGTTGCTAAATTCAATGATACTATTATTGATTTAACTACACCTTTAACAGAAGATGGTAGCATTGTTTTTTATAAGTTTGATGATGATGAAGGCAAAAAGGTTTTTTGGCATACTTCAACACATATAATGGCTCAGGCAATAAAAAGGTTGTATAAGGATGTAAAGTTCGCAATTGGACCCGCTATTGAAGAGGGATTCTATTATGATTTTGATAACCTCAGTATTAGTTCAGAAGATTTGGAAAAGATAGAAAAAGAGATGACAAAGATAGTTAGTGAAAATATTCCAATAGTTAGGACATTGGTGAGTATTGAAGAAGCAAAAGAGATGTTTGAAGACCAGCCGTATAAATTGAAGTTAATCAAAGATTTGGAGGAATACGGAGAGAAAAAGGTTTCAATATACACGCAGGGAGATTTCTTTGATCTATGTAGAGGGCCTCATCTTCCGTCAACTGGTTATGTTAAGGCATTTAAGCTGACAAAGATTGCGGGAGCATATTGGAGAGGGGATTCAAAGAACAAGATGCTCACAAGGATTTATGGAGTGAGTTTCCCTAAAAAGAAAATGCTCGATGAGTTTATCTTTAGAATAGAGGAAGCAAAAAAGAGAGACCATAAGAAGCTCGGAAGAGAGTTGGATTTATTTATGGTTAGTGAAGAGGGGCCGGGTTTTCCATTTATTTTGCCTCATGGAATGAAAATCTACAATAAGCTTCTCAGTTTCTGGAGAGAGGAACATAGAAAGGCCAATTATGAAGAGATTATCACGCCTGCAATTTTAAATAGAAGATTATGGGAAAGATCTGGGCACTGGGATCACTATAAGGATAATATGTATTTTACAACTATTGATAATGAGCAATATGCTATTAAACCAATGAACTGTCCTGGGGGCATTCTTGTTTATAAGTCAAGAAAGCACTCATATAAAGAGTTTCCTATGAGGATTGCAGAGGTGGGATTGGTACATAGACATGAGATGAGCGGAGTTCTCAATGGTTTGTTTAGGGTGAGGGCCTTTCATCAGGATGATGCACATATTTTTATGTTGCCAAGCCAGATTAAGCAGGAGGTTGTTGGAGTTGTAAAACTTGTTGATAGGTTCTACAAAATTTTTGGATTTGACTATAGTGTCGAGCTATCTACAAGACCTGACAATTCAATAGGTTCTGATGAGATTTGGGAGAATGCAACAAATGGATTAAAAGAGGCCTTAGAATCAATGGGCATGGATTACAAAATTAATGAGGGTGATGGAGCATTTTACGGTCCAAAGATTGATTTCCACATAAGAGATTCATTGGGAAGAGATTGGCAATGTGCTACGGTACAGTTGGATTTTGCCATGCCTGAAAGATTCGACTTAAAGTATATGGGTGAAGACGGTACTGATAACCATCAACCGGTTATGTTGCATAGAGTAATCTATGGAAGTATGGAGAGATTTTTAGGGATTCTTATAGAACACTACGGGGGTAAGTTTCCATTATGGTTATCTCCAAGACAAGTGAGGGTACTTACTGTCTCTGATGAACAGAAAGAGTATGCACAAGAAATCTATAACAAACTATTTGATGCTGGCTTTGAGGTTGAACTTGATGATAGGACAGAGACAATTGGTAGAAAGGTGAGAGAAGCAGAGATGATGAAGGTCAGATACATTGTAGTTGTTGGAAATAAAGAGGTAGAAAAAAAGACAATCACAATAAGAGATGGATATACTAATAAGATTGTGGGTACTAAAAAGATTAGTGAGTTCATTAACGATTTGAAGGATAAAATTGAGAAAAAAGAAGTATGAGCTTTTTAATATCTAAAGAGATACTATAAGTATTTATTTGGGAAAAGGATTTCTGGTTTTCTTTGTTTTGTTTTTTTATTAATTTGAATAGGGTTTCTTCTCATAAAATAGAAAAAGCTTTGATAAATAGGAGATATCAATAAATATCAAAAATAGAAAAATTAGAGGAATGTAAAAATCAAGATAAGTGACAAGTAAAAGGGATTATGATTTTTAATGCTCATTTTTGGAGTAATTTCTAATATGTATAAAACATTAAATCACTAAGATTAGGATTAGTTAGAATTAAGAGCTCTTTTTTCTCCAATGTCAAAGTAATTTATTTTTATCATTGATTTCATTGTGAAAGATGATTTCATTGAGTTTTTAATATCTGTATTGTTCATGTATTTTGGGGGTATGACTGATGTTAGGTTTATTCTGATTGATTTTATGAGTCCTATTTTGTCTCTAATGGTCTCAATTGATAGAGATGTTATATCCGCCTCTGGCTGAGAGGTCTCTTCAAAGGCAGAGAGTATACTGCTTATCAAAGATAATGAAAATGATTTCAAGGTGGAATTAATTTTTGAAGAGTCAGATGTCTTGAAAGTGTTGGGTAAAAATTCTGTTTTGTTCGTTAATAAAAGTGGCGCAAAGCTAAGTTGATTTATTAATGAGGTTAATGAACTGCTACTGTTTGTTGTTTTTAGATTCCATTTTTTGTTTTTATAGAGATACAATTTTGAGTCGTGATAGTAGTAATTGTTAATCTCAGACGAGCCGAAAGAGATTCCATTTGGAGATTGAACTTTTGATGAAATAAGAAACATCGAGTCATTATTATCAATATAACCCTGTTCATAATAATTCATGCTGGCAAGATTTGCAATCGATTTGAGATTGGATGCTAATCCATTATATGTGTAGGTTATGTTGTTTGTGTAGTTGTAAGAGAATAAGGCAAATTGTTTCGGTTTTTTTGGAATAACTACTCTATGAGTGATTGTTGGGCTTGGTTTCAGTTTATTATTTGATGAATTTGGAGTGTTGGATGGTGTTGGAGTAGGAGTTGAATTTGTTGTGGGATTATTATTTGAAGATGGCGAGTATCTTATGTAGAGTGCTACTAGGATTATGATTATTGAAATGATTATTGTGGTTATAAGTAAGATATGCTTTGATTTTCTTTTTTTAGTGGGTTGTGATTCATTAACCTTTTTAATGGAATTGTTAGAAGAATCGGGATTAGGACTAGATGTGTTGTTACTATTATCAGCAGGATCCATGTCATCATTACTGGAAGTAGATTTATCATCCTGAGCATAGAGATTAATGATATCATCTTCATTGTGTACTAGAGAAGATATATCCTTCTTTACCTCATTATCTATTTGATTATCCATGGGAGAGTTTATGATGATTGTGTTTATATAGGTTTGCAACGACTGAAAAGTAATGGTTTGAAAAACAAAAAATATTTATATTAGAAAGATTTGTAAGTAAGAGTGATAAAAATGAATGCTGATGAGAATCATATTTGGGCAAAGGTAATTACGGTTGCAGTTCTTATGATTGATTTATTGGTTTTTGCTGGAATGATGGGAGTTCAGAGAGCAACAGGTTCTTTCATAGGTGGCGGACAGTTCGTCGCTGATCAGATTCTCCTCTTAGTAATAGGAGTTGTTCTAGTTGTATTTATTATTGCCGAGAGAAAAAGGTAATTCTTATTTTTTTATAATTCTTTAATGATTTCTAAAAATGATTGAGGTTTTTCTTCTGATAGTTACTTAAAGATAAATGATTTAATTTCTGTTGTTTTGATTGATTTAAAAAGAAAAAAAGAAATTTAAGAAGTTACAATTATTTTTATCTCTGCTGGCATGTCCTTGTAGTATATTGGCTTGGTAATTACATTTGAAGCAGTTGTATTCTGTGATATGACTATTCCCTTTGACGATGGAGATTCTACAAACGGCATTATTTGATTACAGCAGGTTAACAAGTGCTTCTTTCCATGTGAGTCAAAGGCAGTGAATTCCTTTGAGTTATTTTTACCAGGGATACAATTTTCTCTGAATGCCTTAATAAGAGCTGGATCAATGTTCTTACATGCTGATACTAAAGTGGAATTGTAACAATTGGGGTTACATTCATCAAATAAATCGGTTCCACAGACATCCTTGTTGCAGTATTGGGAACCATAGAGTTTAACATTCTCGTGAATGGTGCTAGTATTTCCTAACTCTGTATGAACTGTTGCAAAGCCCCTTGCAGAGGTCTGTCCTCCTGTGCCCGTTATAGCATACAATGTATAATCCCAGCCGTTATTTACAACGATGTTGTATTCACCATTAGAGTTGGTATAAGCAATAAAGTACTGACCATTTGCAGGGAACTGGACATTAGTGCCTCCATCTCCACTTCCTGATAGTAATTCAGTTAGTTGGCTACCATTTATTGTCTTAATGTTAC
>CAZZHT010000043.1:274-2102 GCA_964653825.1 uncultured Methanosarcinales archaeon | reverse complement strand
CGATGTGCCCGTAGATTGACATTTATGAGTGGACTCATTACAAAATAAATCATCTGAAGTATTGCAGTAACCCTTAATAAAAGAAATAGTATCATCACTTACAGTATTATGGGATGAATCGTAGTTCCCAACACAGGGATAATTAGCGTGCTTTACTACCCTCACACAAGCATGGCTTCCATTATGTAGTTTAGCCCATGTTGTATCACCTGGACAAGTACAGCGACCATTATTACACCATAAGTTTTCACCGCGATTACAGTAGTTAGCAGCAGTGGCATTAGGTGGATAAGATGAAGCCAAATACGTTATGGGTGGACTAGAGTAATAATCACCATTACAGGCATCCCCTTTTGAAGTAACAACCTTAATGCAATAATCTTTATTATTCCAGTAATATTTAGCAACTGTTAAGCCCGAATCACATGCTCCATTCGAATTTGGTTTCTCTCCATATCCACCATCACCACTATCACTATTACCTCCTGAACCAAAGTCAGGCGCCTTTGAATTTATGAAATCCATTAAATCATTATTCGTAAAATCACCTGATTTGTAATAGTCCTTAGCACCTCTGAATTCATTAAGTATGATTGTATTATCCTTACCTTTATCAGTGGCAATTTTCTTCAGCAGAATCTTGAAAGCGTTTCCTAAACCTGATTTATTGAGGTGATAAGCTAAAGTGAGCTTGTTTCTTGGTTTAGAGTAAATTTTATCAATGTAAGGATAATATCTGGTTTTCGGATTAGGCACTGCAACTATTAAAACTCCTTTCAAGTATATCTTTTGACCATTTCCACCATTTGGTTCTGAGTAAACTCTACCATCTATCTTAACATAAGAGTCCTTTGTTCTAAAAGGATTGTTTATTATCTCCCAATCTCCATATTTAGAAGTGGGTGAAAGAGTATTTTGACCACTAACAGGAACACCATTAACACAAGTCCCATTGTCTAAACAGGTCTGTCCTGAGCTACAATTTCCACAGTTAATGATTTTATTACTATCGTTATGAATGCCACATTCTAACTTTAATGCGTTACACAATTCAGCATCAGTAGGAGCATTTACACAAGCTCCAGCTACGCAAATCTTACCATGCGTTCTACAATCATAACGAATTAATTCTTCATTGTTATTGTTGCAGTAGTATTCCTTAAGAATATAATCATTTGAACAAGAATCATTATATTTTGTTACTTTTCCATCTGCTATAACAGTGGTAGTTCCTTTATGAAGATAGTCCTTACCATTATCACTATCCGAGCAAGAGTTCGGCTTGGGAACACAGGCGCCATTTTTACAGATGTATCCTGAACCACAATTATGAGTTACAGAAGCAGGGTAAGAGTCATGGTAAATATCAGGACCAGCAACGCAATAGTATTCAGTTAGGGTATTATTAGAACAAAAATCGGTGTGAGAATAAGATTTTCCATTAAGGTAACCCTTTACAGTACCTTTAGCGTACCAATTCTGACCACCATCACTATCCGAACAAGAGTTCGGATTGGGAACAACACAAGGATTCTTATCATTATTGAGCTGGGATTCACACCAACTCTCATTGAGGGAATGCTGAGCAAAGGTAACAAAGTCACCAAGGTTTATGTTTTTATCTTTATCAAAGTCGCAGTGATAATCGTAACTAGAATTACCACAAGCAGTATTGAAAGAGTTATTAATTAAATTCATTAAGGTTTGACATTCAGGACCTAAACAGGGATCATCATGACTATTAAGTTGAGCTTCACACCAACTCTCATTGCTGGAATGCTGAGCAAAGGTAACAAAGTCACCAAGGTTTATGTTTTTATCTTTATCA
>CAZZHT010000043.1:0-174 GCA_964653825.1 uncultured Methanosarcinales archaeon | reverse complement strand
AAGTCGCAGTGATAATCGTAACTAGAATTACCACAAGCAGTATTGAAAGAGTTATAAATTAAATTATTTAAGGTTTGACATTCAGGACCTAAACCTGCGTAACTCTTAGAAACAGATATTAATAAGATGAGAGTTAATGCCAAAACAAATATTATACTACTTATTCTGAAAGCT
>CAZZHT010000042.1:8474-9819 GCA_964653825.1 uncultured Methanosarcinales archaeon | reverse complement strand
TCCATCTGTATAATGCAAGGGTGTTTACATTAATTCTATTTGCATCAACCCATGTTTTGTTGTAGTAAACCTTTATATAAATATAACTTACATTAGTGTAATTGTTCAGGTCAAATTCAAAGTATTTGTTGATTTGCTTAATAGTATTAATGACTGCAGAAAGATTCTTATTTACATTAATAGGTGTTTGATTTTCAATTATTTTTATAATTAACTTCTTGTATATTGCAGGAGTAGTGTTAGTCCCGTTGCTTCCATTTGTATTTTTTAATTTGAAACCAAAATTAATGTCAAAGGTGTTGTTTTTTCCAATTGTTGAATTGATTGTATTTACAGTTGTTTGGTTTAGATACTCTAATCCATATTCGAATTCATAAATTCCTGATTTATTTATGTTATATCTGATTATATATTTGTTTGTAGAGTTGATTATTGTTTCGTTATTAAATGAACAAAAGCCCCTATTGACAGTGTAATTGTTGTCATTAGAGATTGGTTCATATGGATTAATGAGCATGGTACCATTAAAGTATAAAACAGGACATGATACTCTATCATAATTCTGACTAATTTGGTAACTCATAGTGTAGTTACTGAACTGGATTCCTGAAGTGTTGAGTTTGAAAATACTGTTATTTTCTATGTTTATTATTTTGCTAATGTTAAATGAATTTGTCTTGTTAGTTAGGTTAGTTTTGTCAGATGAATTACTCTTCCATTCAACGATAAAGTTGATGTTGTACTGGCTATTAAGAGTAGTCAATAAGGTGTAGTTATAGCTTATAGAATAAGTGTGATTGTTGTTGTTGACAGTTGTGTTTTCAGTTGTTTCTAAAGGATTTTCGAAATTATAAGGATACACCTCTGTGATTGCAGTTTTTATTCCAATATTATTGCTTGATATATTATCATTAATGATATCATTACTGGTACCATCTTTCAAATATAAGCCCACACTGTTATTGTAAATTTGGTTGTTTTTTAACTGGTTATGGTTTGCATTTAAACTAATCCCTGTAGCACCATTATTATAAATTGAGTTATTGCTTATCATGTTAAAATATATACTGAACAAATATATTCCAGAGTCCTTGTTTTTATAGATACTGTTATTATTTATTATGTTATTTAAACTTGAATAGATATTTAGGCCATTTTCAGAGTTATTGTAAAGGTTATTGTTGCTTATTATGTTGTTATCTGCAGAAAACAGATATATTCCAGAATCGTTGTTTTTATAGAAACTATTATTATCTATTGTATTCTTTGAGCTTAAATATAGGTTTAGGCCATCTTCAGAGTTATTGTAAAGGTTATTGTTGCTTATTATGTTGTTATCTGCAGA
>CAZZHT010000042.1:6184-8374 GCA_964653825.1 uncultured Methanosarcinales archaeon | reverse complement strand
AGAGTTATTGTAAAGGTTATTGTTGCTTATTATGTTGTTATCTGCAGAATACATATATATTCCAAAGTCGTTGTTTTTATAGAAACTATTGTTGTTTATTGTATTATTTGAGCTTGAATGTATCTTTAGACCATCTTTAGAGTTATTGTAAAGGTTATTGTTGCTCACTGAGTTGTTTGAACTGAGGTACAGGTATAGACCACCTCTTGAATTGTTATATAAACTGTTGTTTGTTATTGAATTATTTGAACTCAAATATAAATAAAGACCAGTTACAGGATTTTGGTAGATTTTATTGTTAATTATTGAATCTTGAGAACAGGATACTAAATTTAATCCATTATTCAGGTTGTTATATATTTTGTTGTTACTAATCTTGCTGTTATTACTTGAAATGATATATATTCCTTCCCAAGTGTTGTTGTAAATTTTGCTTTTGGTGATTGTTATGTTTGTACTTAAGTCTAAAAATAATCCTTTAACTGAATTGTTCGAAATAGTGTTGTTTGTTAAATTAATGTTTTTGCTATAAATCAATGAAATACCTGAATTTCCATTTGAGGAAAAGCTATTGTTGATTATTGTGTCGTTTGTTGCGTTTTCTTCATATATTCCAGTTTCCAATTCTAAAATGATTGTGTTGTTGGTAACTCTATTGTTACTTGAAAATTTACTGTAAATTCCAAAGGTATTGTGTTTGATGTTTGATTCAGTTATTGTAATTTTATTGCTCTTTATCAATAAAACTCCTGCAAAGCTATTATTGATTATATTTGCATTCTCTAAGCTTATGTTCTGAGATGATTCGAGGTAATAACCTGAATTGTGATTGAAACTCGCAGTGTTGTTATCAAAGGTATTGTTGTACGAATTATTTAGATATATTCCATTGTTTTTGTTATTGTTAAAGATATTATTGATTATTTTTGAGTTCGTTAATGAATCTGTGATTAATCCCGAGTTGTCATTATAAGATATATTATTGTTTGAGAGGGTTGCATTTACGATAGAGTTTAAATCAATACCTTGTAAGTTGCCCTCGATTGTGTTATTAACAATATCTGATTCGTTTGAGTTTCCTACTTTTATTCCTGTTGTTGAATTATAAATTGAATTGTTTATGATTGGATTGCCTTTCGTATTGTTAAGGTAAATTCCGTTTATTTGATTTGAACTTAAATCGTTTTTGTAAAAGAGATTATGGTTACATTGATATAATTGAATTCCATTAAGGTTATTTGAGATTTGTGATTCTGTGATGTTTGTGCTATTTACATTATTTAGATAAATCCCATCCCATTTGTTATTTTTAATTCTTTCAAAGGATATTGAAATGTTTTGACTTTCATTAATATAGTAAGCTGTATTGTTATTAGAATCTATTGTATTGTTATTAAAGTATATTTGTGAACAGTGGTTTATGTAGATTCCATTGTTTCCATTTCCTGTAATTGTATTCTGTGTTACATTGTTTCCAGCCATAGAATTAATATCTATGCAATTAAAAACAAGACCGTTGTTTAAGTTATTGTATATGGTATTATTTCTTATTTTGTTTGAGGTTGCTACTGAGTTCAGATATATAGCATCACTACATTGTGAGATTTCATTAGAGTTAATGTTATTATTATTACTATTATTTATTCCAAGGCCTATAAAGTTTCCAGAGAGAATATTATTGCTTAAGGTGCTATTATTGGTATTAATTAAACCAATACCACCATTATTAGAATCCATTTTGGTGTGTGATATGTTCAAATAAGAACTGCCCATTGATAAGATTCCAGCATAGTAATTTGAGCAGTTAGTATTATTAATTGAAACATTTTCACTGCTATTAATAGCTATGCCTATTGAGTTTTCATCGTCTTTAAGTGAAGTGTTATCATTTGTATTTAGGTTGTCTACTGTGATATTTGATGAGTTTGTGATGAAAACACCTTTTTGAAAGTTGTAAATCCTACAATTCTTTAGGGTTATACCTGAAATTCTATTTATTAGAAATGCATCACTATTGTTATTGTTTGTTGATAGAATTATTGAATTGCCTTGACAATCAAAAGTAACATTTGGCACAGTGATATTAAAACAAGTGAAGGAAGAATTAGATGATGAATTTGATGGTGATGAATTAAATGATGGATTAACTGTTAAGTTACTTATTAAGTTATATGTCCCTGAACTATTTAT
>CAZZHT010000042.1:0-6084 GCA_964653825.1 uncultured Methanosarcinales archaeon | reverse complement strand
ATGATGGATTAACTGT
Source organism: uncultured Methanosarcinales archaeon (assembly GCA_964653825.1). GTDB lineage: Archaea > Nanobdellota > Nanobdellia > Woesearchaeales > CAZZHT01 > CAZZHT01. The sequence continues at coordinate 6,068 of CAZZHT010000042.1, read as the reverse complement.
TAAGTTACTTATTAAGTTATATGTCCCTGAACTATTTATCTTGATACAATTACTTACATTGATTATTGGAGATTCTGCATAAGCTGATTTAATGCTTAATGCTAAAACTAAAGTAAGGGTTATAACTAAAAAGAAATTGTAACTTATTTTCTTTGTTTGCTTTTTTTCCATCTTTTTTCACCTTTTGAATTTAGAAACAATTAATTTAAATAATGAGTTATGTTTCTAGTTTCATAAAAACGCATTATTTATAAAATTTATCTTTTTTGTTTTTAGATTATTTTTTTAGTATGAAAGTGATATTATTTTTTAGCCTAAACATAAGTTTTATATATGTGATATGTTAAGATACAGATATGTCTGTTTTGTTTTTGAGGTGAAATTGATGAGGAATCATTCTATGGAATGTGCTTTTTGTTCTGATGGTACGAAAGGCATTAATAGGAAATATGGTAAGAAGGGAAGCGTTTCTATGGTATATGTTTTCTTTATGAGTGCTATAGTTATTGTAGCATTGGTTTTTGTTTTTGTTAAGTTTTGGCCAGTACTCTTCGGGAATAGTCAGAATGATTTAAATTATTGTGTTAACAATCTTCAGAGTGCTTTTGGTACTGTTAATTCAATGCCCTATGGTTCTCTGATTACTTTTGGATCTGGTTCTAATTCACCTATTAGTTGTGATGGTTTTAAGAGTATCTGTTTTATTGGGTCTCATGATGTTTCAAAGTTGAATAAATTGAATACTTTTAATCAGAATTTGTTTGATGATGTTAGCGCAGGGGATAAATCAAATGTGTTTTTAATAGGTAATGATAATACTGTTTATTCCTTGCTTCAAAAGGTCAATCAGAGCTTTTTAATAGATAAAGATGATAATGGTGTCAACGATGTTAGTCAATCTCCACATAGTAATCAGTTGTGGCTTTGTGTGAATATCACCAGTGGTTTCTTTAGAGTTAGAATGAGATCTGAAGGTAATAGTATTATGGTTTCACCACTTTCTCGTTAGGAGGATTGCCTAGAATGTTAAACTTGAAAAGCAGAAAGGCGATGAGTATTGGATTTAATATGATTCTTACAATTATTATTGGCGTTGCTTTTCTTGTTATTGGTGTCAAGGTATATTCTTTTATAAGACAATCAGCAGTAAATCAGGTAGATAATCAGATACAGCTCTATTTAAAGGAGGTTGTTTTTGCTCCTCTTACTGTTGAGGCAAATGCCCAGATTTTTAAGGTGCCTCTTATGGAACATTATTCTACTGGGATTGATAAATTATATGCTCATTCTAAGAGTTTTGATATTAAGATTCCTTTTTATTCTATGAGTGATTTTTATGCAAATGATATTTCATCGTATAAGATGAGGTTTGATATTATGTACTATGTTTCACCTATTTTGATGATATTCCCATCAAAGGGTTTTCATGTTTATCTTTATGAAGTTCCGAGTGGCAGTGGCAATCCTACTTCAGATAATGGTTTTAGAGAGGCACTCTTCAATGAGATGCTCCCTCCTAAAAGTGTTGTCCTTAATCATAAAAAAAGTGTGTTTTTTGATAAGAAAACCTTTGTCGATAGGAGTTTAATAGATGTGAGTCCATCAGAAAAAAATAGGGATGTTGTTGTTTTTTTGAAAGCAGATGAAAATAGTGGTAATCGTGTTTACACAGCTCTCTATAATGACTTACAAAAGTGGGCTCCAGATTTACATATGATTGTTCTTAGTCCTGATAAAAATGATAATCATTTCGGAAATGTGACTTATCTTTTCTATAATAATTCTCAGTCAGGTACCCTTAATGAAGTGAATGTTACTTATTTATCTTATCCTCTTTTGGCTGCTGCAATATTCTCTTTTGGTCCTAAAAATTATATTTCTCAGACAAAGAGGTTGCTTAAAAGAGCAATTTATGTTAATGATGTTTACTATTATCGCTTTAATATGGTTAACAAGTCCCTATCACATGAGTGTAAAAATTTCTTGAATAAATATTTTCCAAAAAATCCTTTCGTGATTATTAATCAATCCTTTCATGATGTTATTAGCCAAGATTTAAGTTATGACTCTTTCAAGAATTTGTATAATCTTATTCAATCAGTTGAGAACAATAATAGTGCCTTTATTAATCAAGGGTGCCCGTCTGTTTTGAGTTAGTTTTGGAGTTTTTAAGATGAAATCTTTGTTTTTTGGAATTTTTAGGAATAATGAACAAGCACAAATGAAGATGCTTGAAACATTAGTAGTTAGTATTATTTTTGTTTTTGTCTTTATTTTTGCATTTATGTTATATCTTAACTATCAGGCCCAGGGTTCGAGTTCTGAAACAGCTAAGGCATTACTTGAACAGTCAAGGTTGAGGTTTATGGGTTTCTATTCACTTCCTGAGATTAGTTGTGGTCTTGAATCGGCGGGTTCTGAATCTGTTGGTTCCTGTGTCGATCTGTATAAGGTTATGGTTTTTTCAAATCTGACGAATGTTAGTAATCCAAATAACGCTGCTTTTTCTAATTACTATCAGTTGCTCTTGGGTTATGGTGTTGTTAAGTTGAAAGTGTTTACTGATAATCCTTTTGAGGTTACTGTTTATAATGATACTGTTAAGAGTAGGCAAAATATGTATAAGATGACTCTGCCTGTGCTTGTTTATAATGATAGTAGCGGTATTTACAACATTGGCAATCTTATTTTTGAAATATTTTACTGAGAATTTATTGTTTGAGTTTATTAGTTTCATTGTTTGATTGTTTGTTTTTCGTTTTATCAGTGAGTTATTACCTATTTTTTTGTTAGTTTTTTGTTTTTATTTTTGATTAGTTCGTTTATGGATTTTAGGGGTTAAAATGAATCTATTTGGATTGTTTTCAATGAGAGAACATGAGAAATCACAGTCGGCTATTTTGGGACTTGTGATTATTTTTGTTATTATCTTCTTTGCGTTTTTTTTCTTTTTGTCTCATGGTTCTCATAAATCTCCTACAGTTCCACTGTCTGCGGTTGATAAAGCAGATAATTTTCTTTCAGTCCTTCTCAGTTTGTATTCAACGATGCCGCAGTGTAGCAGTGATGTGTCTCTGTCACAAATGATTGAAGATTGTATGAATACCAATACACATCAGACGTGCGATAATTTGAACAATAACTTTTATGGTGAGACCTTCTGTTATTTCGCTAAGAATTTTACATCTTACGAGTTGAATCAAACTTTTAAGAATGAGGGATATCATTACAATCTTAATTTAACTCTCAATTCAAATAATAGGGTGGTTTTGAATCTTACTTACGGTCAATGTAAGGATAACTTTGTTAATAGTAATATCTTTTCTATCCCTTTAAGGAGTGGTGATACTATCAGTGCAGTTTTGAGGTTGTGTAAATGAGTATTCAATGAATAAATGAATAATTTTATAAACCAAATCACTTTATGAATTGATTAGCATGAATCAATTAGCATAGATTATCAGTATGATTTATTGGCATGAGTTGATTAATATGAATTATCAGTATCAATCGAGTAGCATAGATTATTAACATAGATTATCACTCTGAATTGTTAGCTTAAATTGGTTAATATGAAATGGTTAGTATGAATAAGTCGGTATAAATGAATTGGTAAGTATGGATAATATGGATAATATGGGATTAGTACGAATAATTAGTTTTTGATTGTTTCATAGCTGTTTGTTATTTTTTATTTTTTGTCTCTGTTTATTTTCCTGAGCTAATTGGAATGGGGTTTTTAAGATGGTAACTTTTTTTTATGGTTTGAATAAAAAGAATCGCAGCAATTCAGAAAGAAAGAGTTATGATAATCAAAGGGTCTCTTTTGTGTTTAAAAGACCTTTGATATTAGTGCTTGTTTTTTTTGTGGCTTTTTCTGGAATGCTTTTACCTCTTGTGCCTTCTGTTAGGGCTGATTTTTATACTTCACATAAGTTTAGTTCTGTTAGTTTTAATATTAGTATGAATTTGTATTACTTGCTTAATTATACAGATAAGGGCTCTGTGAAGAGATTAAATGTTAATTATTATTTGGTTCCTCAATCAAATCTTTTTCAGAGTTTGAATTCAATAGAACCTTTTCCTAAGCAAAATGCTTTTTTCGTTAGAGGAAATGGTGATGTTAGTAGTGAGAATGCTTCTAATTATATTAAGTATATTTTTAATAATCCTGATAAGGGTAAGAAGGAGTTGGGTTACTCTGCTGAGGTGACTACCTTTTTTAAACCAATCACAATTAATAAGAAAATAAGTTACCCTTTTTCTTTTAATAATGATTCATTGAAGCCCTATCTTGAACCAACTGAGAAGATTGATTCTAACAATCCACAGATTGTTGCACTTGCTAAGCAACTTCGGGCAAATGCTAGCGATTATTTTGGGGTTGTTTTTAATACTGCTAAGTGGGTTAAAGAACATGTTCACTATGATTTAAACAGTTTAACTGCTAAAGCAACTGAAAAGGCAAGTTGGGTTCTTAATAGTAAGTATGGGGTCTGTGATGAGATTACTGTTCTCTTTATTGCTTTGTTGAGGGCTAATGGAATTCCTGCAAAGTTTATTTCTGGTATTGCATATACTAATTCTCCTATTTTTGAGAACAATTGGGGTTTTCACGGTTGGGCAGAGGTTTATTTTCCATACTTTGGTTGGTTACCTTTCGATGTTACTTTTGGTGAATATGGTGAAGTTGATCCTCTGAGAATTATTCTCATTGAGTCAAACAAAGCTGTTTCTCCTGCGGTTACTTATTCTGCACAGCATTATGAACAGTCCTCTTTGAGTGTAAGTGTAAGTGATTCTCACCCTAATGTTCATATTAATAATTATGAATTGAGAAATAATGATAATGACATCGTGTTTAATGATACTCTCTTTTCAGAAAAAATTGACTTTGGTTCGTATAATCTTTTTAGGGTTGTAATCAGTAATCCTTCTCCGTACTATAAGATTGTTCATTTGAGGGTCTTGAGTGCTAGTAATGTTTATCTTGACAATAAATCTTATTTGTTTTATCTCAGTCCTGGAGGGCATGCAGTTTATACCAGTTTAGTACACCCTGAGATAAAGAATAACTTTAATTACATGTACTCTTCACCAATAATTGTTGAGATTAATGGTAAGAGTGTGGGTAAGGAGCTATTGAAGATAAGTAAGGGCTATAAGCATTATCAGAAATCGTTTTTTGATTCCTATGACTCTGAATTGGGCCTGAAGGTTTATAACTCTGAGAGTAACGAGATTAAACCCAAGGGTGTTCCTTTTGATATGAAATGTTCGTATGATACTGAGTTACTCCAAGGAGATAATCTCTCGGTTTCTTGTAATCTTTCTCTGCTAAAAAACAGTAGTCTCACAGATGTTAGCTCTCTAAAGAATCTTAAGGTTTGTTTTGATGGTGATTGCAGGTTTTATAATTTTATAAAAGAAAGTAACATTAAGTTATCAAAGATTGTTACAAATGATGGTTTTCAATCAAGTTCTCTAAGCATTCCTCATTATAATTATGTAAAGGTCTTTAGATACTCTGTTATAAAAAAGCCGAAGGTCTCTATTGGCTCATTAAATTATCCGAAGAAAGTAACTTTTAACAATGACTATAATGTTGTTTTTAATCTGTCCTTTGAAAATCAAAAAATCCTAAAAAAGTGCGAGGTTCACGTTTTTATCAATAATCGAGATTTGTTCAACCAGAATGTCTCTGATTTTAGTAAAATCTACAATGTTAATGTTCCATTTAATAGTTATTTCCTTGATTCAGGAGATAATTCTTTGAAGGTGAATGTTTTATGTAGGGATTCTTATGGTAATTCTTATGTTAAGAAGGTGAATGATAGTATTGCTATGGAACCATTAAACTGGTGGCAAAGAATTGTGAGATTCTTTTATTTATTGTTCTCGTGATTCTGTTCGCCATTATTTTGTTTTTTGTTTTTGATAACTGTTTTCTATTTGTTTTTATATAATTGCTGTTATGTTTGTTTTATAATTTGTATTCTATTTCTTATGTTTGTTGTTCAGGAGAGTTTGTTCTTCATTGTTTCTCGTAGAACTTATTTCGAGAATGA
>CAZZHT010000041.1:0-10077 GCA_964653825.1 uncultured Methanosarcinales archaeon | reverse complement strand
ATATTTTAATCAGTCAAGGAAATTCATTAACTTAATATTCAGCTTAATATAACGTTATAGCTTTTGCTAATAATTATTTGATCTTTTTACTTTTGTTATTTTAGGAGTTTATAAAGTTTAGGAGCTTGACTTTACAAACTTCCTCAATGCAGGATTCATTTCATATAGGTGATCTCTGACAATGGATTCATAAAACTGATATATAATCATTACTGTTAATAAGATTCCAGTTCCTCTTGAAAGTGCTCCGGATACATCTGCCAATGCAGCTAGCAATCCAATAGCAATACCCCCCATGAAACTCAAAGGCCAGATATATCTCTTTAATAATCTTTCTAAGACCCTCTGATCTTTTCTGAAACCTGGAACCTGTAATCCTGAAGCCATGATTTGCTTGGCCTGAGATTTAGGATCAAGCTGAGAGGTGTTTACCCATAATATTGAAAATAAGGTTGAAAATAAAACCATTAGTAAGGTGTACACAAGTATCCTTGTTAAGATTGGCCAACTAAAAGCTACAAAGAGAGTTTGTATTGTGCCGGGGTTATTAAAGAATGCTGTCCAAGAGGCATTAGGATTACCCATTAAACTTGCAATAACCTGAAAATTAGCAAATAAAGCAGCTGTTAAGATGACAGGGATATTACTGGTGTATAAAAAATTCAGTGGCCAACGGATTCCATAACCCCTTACTCTGCCAAATGATAGTGGGATTTCAATTTTAAGAGATTGAGCATAAACCGCTAGTATAAACACCAAAATCGTTGCAAGAATCTGTATTAAATAATTCAATGCACTTGCAGAATCTCCTGCCTGGAAGGCCTGGAACAGAGCCAAAACAGCACCTGGCGCATAGTTCCCAGATCCTACTGCAATATTTTTACTTAGACCTGATAAAGACCACCAAGCAAAGGACCTAATCATTATTTGTTGACTGATACCTGCTGCGATGAACAAGCTAATTCCAGATCCAAAGCCCCAAGCAGTCATTAGTTCATCAAGATACATGATGATAAAACCGCCGAGACATAATTGAAGTATGATTAACCATTGAAGAGCTGTGTGCTGGACTGCACTAAGATGTACGAACCCTGTTTGACCTTGGCTTAGGGCAACAGCAAAGGTATGAGTAGTTGGACTATAGTAATTTCCAGCAGGGACTGCACCCATATAAACATAAATTATTGCCTCAATTAATATAAAAGAGATTGATAGAACTTTCTGATAGGCCTGATACTTTCGTTTACCATCTTCAGATTCCATGTCAAATTTGAGTAATCCAGACCCCACTAAAAGCTGCAATACAATTGATGAGGTGACTATTGGGCCAATACCTAATGTTAAAAGGTAACCAAAACTAGCCCCTAAAATCAAGGAGAAATACTGAAAACGCATTACAGAACCTTGATCAACACCAAATAATGGAATCAATCCAAGAACAAAGTAAGATATCAGAACTATCAGCGACCACTTTAACTTCGTATTAAAACTTACCTTCTTAACACTTGGTCTTTTTACTTGTGGGAATATTGCTGAAATAGTTTCAATTAAAGACATTTTTAACCCTTGTTTAGAGATTCTAATTAAATCAATAGTAACTAAATCAATTAAATCATAGTGAATATGACGAGTGGTTCATACTATTTGAATATACGTTTGATGAATATATCTTTGATTACAACATAAATAGCATATATCAATTAAGTAGATATCAATCATAATATCAATAGCATAGGTTATAACCAAATATGAAAATAATAAAAAAAATACAGTAAATGTACAATACAATAAAGTAAATGTAATAAAAATGACAGTATAATATAAAAAATAAAGATTATAATGCAAAGATAAAACAACTTAAATAGATAATGAAATAGCTCTCAAATGTGATTCAATTTGTTCAAAAAACAATTAATAAAACAATTAATTAAAAAAAGATTAAAAAACTAATTGAGATTCTAATTGGATGTTTCGTCTTTTTCTGAAGCAGATGCTTCTGGAATTTCTTTTTGTGAGAGTAAAGTAACCAATCCTTTCTGCTTCTTGATTTTTTCTTCAGCTTTCTCTGTAATGTATTTTGTTGCTAATTTGATTTTATATCTTATTTGACCAGTACCTAAAAGTTTATCAAATTTTAACTTTGATAAATCAATGACATAAACATCGTCCTGTTTAGTGATTTTCTTAGATTCTAACCACTTGGGGATTTGAGTATTTAATTCTCTTAGAGTAATTGTTGTTGGTGCCTTATGATTGTGACTTTTGAATCCGAGCTTACCAAAATAGGGCTTCTTGTTTTTCCAGATGCTAGGTTTTTTAGCATCAGCTCTCTTACCTGTCCCAGCCATACCTCGACCACCACGGTTACCTGCTCCTCTGTGTTTCTTTTTTGCTCCCCAACCGTGGGTTTTACTTCCTCTCATCCTTGAACTTTTGCTTCTAATTTTAACTGTCACTTCAGATCATCCTCTTTAAAAGTTGATTTATTTTTTCACCCCTATAACCCAGAGCGCCTCCTTTCGAAAAAGATTCTTTAATACCTTTCCTGTCAAATCCTTTTATAGGAGGATGTAAATGATATACACCATTTGAGAACCTAACTTTTTTTAATTCATCTAAAGTTTGTTCACCAATTTCTCCCCAAGTAACGTAAAACCTTACTTTCGCGAGCATACCTCTATAAACAGGAGTATCAGGAACCACCACGCAATTATTCTTTCTTTTTAATTTCAAAGTGTCAAGAGTAACTCTTATGTCAGGAGAAATCCTAACTCTTCCTCTAACAAGTACTGCAGATAACATGTTTTTATTGCCCTTGATTTTAGTTTCTTTCTTGTTTACATCAGCTGTCTTATTAACAATAGTATTATTGTTACTTTCCTTTGATTCCTTGTTTTTCATTTTCACTGAGTTCTCATTGACTTTGTTTGTTACCACAAATGATCACCATTTCAAAATTATATTCTTAAAAACGATATTTTTTGAAAAATTTCTATTTTTTTATATATCTTTTATATCTGGGTAAAAATTATTCAGCTACTTTAACATTGAAATCTTTATCACTTTCACTGGTCTCATTTGAATCCGTCTGTTTAGAGTTATTTGCTGAATAATTATTGATTGAACCATATACCAATCCTGCTTCTCGAGCATATGATTCATTAACCTTTATTGAGGACAGTTTCTTAAGTGCATTAAAGCATGCCAAAATCATGTTAATCCTTGAATTTGATTTGCCTTTTATGTTGACCCAGGCATCTTTTATTCCTGCTTTTACCAAGAGTTGAGAAACATCTTTTTCACCAATAATTCCCTTACCTCTTGGAGCAGGTAGGATAGTTACTTTGATTGAACCACTTTTACCGGTCACTTTAAATGGAACCGAGTGAGGTGTACCACAACCGCATTCCCAAGAGCCACAACCCCTTGCAATAGTAATCATATTAAGCTTAGCGTCTCTTAGTGATTTTTCTCTTGCAGGAACTGTTTCTTTTGCCTTGCCCTTTCCCAAACCAATGTGACCATTCTCATCTCCAACAACAGTCATGACTGTAAATTTAATCTTATTGCCTTCTCTTGTTTTCTTCTGAGTTTGTCTAAAGACCTTCTTTCGACCGCCACCAAACTTACCTTTTGATTGTCCAATAAGTAATAATTGAGATGATAAATTAGGTACAAGCATGTCAACTATTTCAGGTTCCAGAATCTTTGCGGATGATGCCAGAATCTCATCAATGTTGGTTATTTTCCCGTTGAGTACATCACGACCTAATTTTGTTTTTGGTTTCCAATTTTCTAAAGATTTGTTAGTTGATGCTGACTTTGGAACTTTTGCTTTTTTAACTTCTGGGATTACTTCATCAGCAACAATGACATCAGCATCTCCTGTTTCAAGTTCATCCACATCAATGATTTCATCTTCATCAGGACTTTTCTCTGTAGCTTTCTTTTTACTTTCTTTTGTAACTTTAGATGATGGTTCTGATGGTTCTGTGGATTTTATGGATTTTGTTAAGTTAGCGGGTTTAGTGTGTTTAGTGGATTCATTAGATTCTATTTTGTCAATGTCACTTTCATCTTTTTTACTTTCAGTAACAGTCACTTTTTTCTTTTGACTTACTGTTTCACTGTTATCTTTTGTGTCTTTTGTGACATTGCCTTTTGATTGTTTATCCTCTTTATTTTTTTTAGGTGTGTGAGCTTTTTCTTCTAAAACTTTTGTGTCTGCTCCTGTCTCTTCTACTTGATTCTGTGCTTTACCTTTCACTTCTGGAACATTGTTATTTGATTCAGCCATTTTATAATTTCACCTTTTGATCAATATTAGATTTTATTTTTTTTACAAATGATGGCAAATCAGTCAACTCATCTTTATTCTTGTTCTTAGAGTATTGATGATGAGTTTCATTCTCATCCTTACCTTTGATTGAGTTATAATAATCTGATATACGCTTTCCATACAATCTATCTTCATCAGGAAAGACATCATTGGTTATTTTAAGTTGGATTCCAGAGTCAATAATCCCTTTAAGTAAGCTAAATAATTTATTTCCGGCAATTTTCCTTTTAAGACCTAAATCAACGATTAAATCCTTGTCTAATGATTTTGATTTGATAATCTTACCAAAAAGATAGCCCGTTAAATAAGCCGCAGGAAGATTATTAAAGGGTAGGTTCCAACCGTAGTCTTCTAATTTTTTACTATCAACACCAAATAAAACAACATCTCCCTCTGGTTTAAATTCAATTAATTGTACGAGCATTCTCGAATTAGTAGACCTAACTACAATCCTGGGAGTACCATGTTTAATCAATTTTAATCTCTTTCGATAATCGGTTTTTTGTTCTCTTTTTCTCCTGAGATCAATGAATTTTCGTGTTTTTGCCATTTTCGTCCTTTTATGAATTTTTGATTATTTTTAATTGTTTGATTTTAATGTTTTAACATAGATTGTTTTAACATAAACCTTTTTATAATATAAACCTCTTAATATGAATCCAATTAAATCCAATAGCATTAGTTTGCTGAACATGAGTTTACTTAACATAAATTTATACGATTTACAATATCTACTACTTTACTTCTTTTTAGTATCAACAACATTTTCCTTTTTTATCAAGAGCTCATCAGAGTGATCATTAAGATACATCTTAAAGTGTCTGAGACTCCTAAAGAATCCTGACTTTGATTTCAAGTACAATTTCCTATATTGGTTATTGCCTAAAACTCTTTTGTCCCTTAGTTTCTTTAAAAATTGTCTTTGTTTTCTTATTTTGTTAATCCATACCTTTTTTCTGCTTTCACGAGCATTTGAGGTTCCCTTTCGTGAGCCCAATCCCTTTCTCTGACCCTTTGATTTCTTTACTTTCAATTCATTAGCACGTGCTCTTGAGATACCTTTTTTTGGATTTTTCCATATAGCTTTTCCCGAGATAAGTAATCTAATATCTGATGAGGTTATTGCTTCCTTTATTTCATCTAACCTCGCAGGATTGAAAACGATCCTTTTAGGCGAACACTTCATTACCTTTGCAGCCAACCTTTTTTGTAATTTTAAATCATTAATAGCCATCTAATCACCATTCTTATCTATTTTGGTTTTGTTAGGATTTTATCTAAATCCTGTTTTTCTTTTATTTTTGAATCTTGAGGCGAAATTGATTTTGAGGGTATCTCATCTTCTTTCTTGTTATCTTTGACTTCATTGCTTTTTACGCTTTCTGATGTTTTGTTGGAGCTCTTTTCTGATTCCGACTTTTCACCCTTAGAGGTTTTTTTCGGTTTTTCAGCTTTTGCCTTTTTCACTTTATCTGATTTCTTCTTTTTAATTTTATTATGTGTCTCTTTGCGTTTATTAATATCCTCATTAACCTTCTTGACATAACTATCAATATCTTCATGATTGTAAACCTTTAATCCATATGTTTTACATTTTTTAAGGATTAAAATCTTATTCTTAAGTCCAAGTTTTGCGGAGATAACTACTTTGTATTCATCTTTATCAATTGATTTTAGAGTTTCATCAACGTTCGCAATTGATTTAATATAATAAGGCAATAGTCCATCATTAAATCTTCCCTTAATCAACCTTGGAGCACCATAGCCCTTTTTTACCAAATGAGGATAACTTTTCCTATCTAATCGCACACTGGATGTATTTCCTTTCGGTTTTCTCCAGTGATCTTGATTTCTTAACCTCTTAAGTTTATTAGAGTTCTCCTGTCTAAAGTGAGGCCTTTTCTTTTTTGAATTTATCATGCTGATTATCTTTGAATCCATAAAAATCCCTCATTAAATTAATGATTTCCCGGCTTTGTTGGTTATGAAAATCCCATCCTGGAAAATTCTCCTATCTTTATCAGTTATTCTGGTTAAAGATTCGATTTTACTGGCAATGGTTCCAACTTTTTCTTTGTTAATGCCATTTAAAATTATCTTGGTTCCATCAATTTTAAGTGAGACACAGTCAGGTATAGCCATGGCTCTGGGTGATTTTTCACCTAAAAAGTTCTTAACAATTAATTTGTTTGATTTAAAACTTACATTCATTGGAAAGTGAGATGAACAGATTTCAAGTTCATAGGTAAAGCCCTCTGTGACTCCTTTAATCATATTCTTAATGTGAGCTGCAATGGTATTTATCAATTTTTTCTCTCTTTTGGTTGCAATACTAAAGACAACTTTGATTAATCTTTCATTGCTATCGTAAGCTATTGTCAGCCCCTGGTGATCAAAGGTTCTTTCATTGGTTCCGTTATTTCCCTTGATTATTACTTTTTGAACCTTTTGACCCTCAATGGAAACATCAACACCTTCAGGTACTTTTATTACATTAGTATAATTCTTTTCTTTCATATTAATCACTCGAACAACATTTTAACGATATCTTATAACATTCTCTTTTTTTATAAATCATATTTGTAATTGGTATATTTGTGATTTTTATTTTTAGTTTTGTTTATTGTGATATCTGTCCCTTCAGTAAACATAAGCTATAGCAATGCCACCTATTTTTTGATTTTTAGCTTCAATATGAGTCATTAAACCCTTGTTTGTACTTACTATTATGAATCCAAAGTCCTTGGCAGGCAAATACCTTTTTTCAAGCTTAACATAGTTAGATAAGTCAACTTTGAATCGTGGTTTAATTGCATTGCAATGATTTATGGAACCATTGAGCTTTACTTTGATATAATTACCTTTCTCATCTTTAATTTCTTCAAAATCATCAATATAATTGTAATTTTTTAGTATTGTTAAGATTAAAGATAATAATTTTGAAACCGGTTTGAGCATACATACGGTCTTCTCAGCTTTTTCAGCATTGTTTATTTTAGACAGTGCAGTTGCAATAACATCATTATTAACCATTTTATACACCATATTTTTTAATTTATTTTTTTGATAATGTTTTTTCAATGAATAATCTTTTTCGACATTTTTTTAATCTAAATCTTATTAAAATTTCGAACTAATTTTTATTTATGAATACTTTTGAAATCCTAATTTGGTTGCATTTTCTCTAAAACATTGCCTACAAAGATGTAAACCATACGCTGATATATGGGCACCAGTCCTCCCACAAATTGAACATTTATGAGCATCAATACCATATTTTCGTGGTTTTGGCTCATTGTGTTTAAGGTATTTTATCTTTTTAGCACTCTTATTTTTAAGCTGATTTAAGGCCTTTTTATATGATGATGCAGTCATGTTTATCCCTTCTTATTTTAAAACTTTTTTATTGAATTTCTCCTCAACGAATTTGATAGCATCCTCTTTTGATACTCTTTTTTTATTAGGTAATTTTTTTTGATGAAGTCTTCTCCGTTTCACACGATAACCTATTCTTTCAAGAGTCACACAAACATCAAAACCAAGTAAGCCTATATCATGATCATATTCTATTCCTGGAATGGAGATGTATTCTTTTATACCAAATGAAAAATTTCCCTTATTATCAAAGGATCGTGATTTAAGTTCTTCTATTCCTTTCAATAATCTATCTAATAATTCCTCTGCTTTTTTTCCCCTTACAGTTACTTTAACACCAATTGGCAAATTAATCCTTAAATCCCATGCAGGGATTCTTTTTTTGCTAAGGGTTTTTATTGCTTTTTGATTGGTGAGCTTCTCGAATAGTTTAATTGCTTTATCCATACGATCAGCATTTCTTCCACAACCCATATTAAGAGTTACTTTCTCAATCCTCAAATTATCACATACATTTCCTGAATTCATTATTATCCCCAATTATGAAAATATTATAAAAATAAACTATCTTTTTTTTTGAATTTTGGTTATTTTTTGAATTTTAGTTTATCACCTAATTTATTTTAAGGTAATTACCGGTGAATCCTTACCAGCAGCTATAAAGGTATCATTATTTAGTAAAAATTCATCCCCATTGTCATTAACGACACTTGATGTTTTCGAATTTATTTTTTCTTTTAGTTTTAAGAAAGTACCCACATGAGTACCCCTTATGATAAAAAGCATAACTCCTGATTCAAGAGGTATGAAAGAGGTAATTTTATTCTCGGGAGTTTCAAATACAGCTGTTCCTCTAATAGGATAATTCTCATCTGAGATTATATTGGTACCATCAAAAAAGTTTAACTGTACCTTACCTTTTTTTAGTGTTTTCTTATTAATTAACTTTGAAATTCTTATTTTGCTTTCTTTTTCAGTAATCATAACAAAGGTTAATTTTGAACTTGGGAGCAAAGATAACCTATAGTATTGTTTTGTTTCTGGAATGGATAATACATCAAATAATTTAATGGGAGATCTTATATCCTTGATTGGTTTGTTATTAATCAAAACTTTTTTGTTGATAATTAAGTGATTTACCTCTTTATTGTTTCGGGCTATCTTTAAAACCTCCTTTAAAACTAAACCAATAGGCAAGGTGTAATCAATAGATAAGCCAGAAGGGAAAGGTCTCATTACAAATGTTGATTCCTTCCTTTTTATTGGCCAAAACTTGCTAGCCGCGATTCTCTTTAGATGTCTTGTTAATACCATTTTTATCGTCCTATATTCTTCCTTTTGTTTCTCCCAATTCAATAATCATTAAATTAGATGGTCTGAAAGGGATACTTACTCGAGTACCATCTTTTTTATTGTATGTTAAACCTGAGAGATATACTCTTAATCTAACAATAGATATCCTCTCAACAGTAGCTTCATTTCCTTTATAATCTCCCCTCATAATTTTGACCTTGTCACCTTTTCTTAATTGAAGTGATCTCATGTGATATTTTTCTCTCAGAGTTAGCGAAAGGTGAACATTTAAAAACTTTCGTTTAATGTGTAAGGGAGCGTTGTAAATATATTTCCTCTGCTTCCTTGGTTGTACACTTCGAACCCATGATTTTAAAAATTTCTTTTTCATTTTGAAACCTTTTTTTTGTTTTTACAAAAATCCTTTGACAAATCTACGAGATATATGAATACTATAACATATACGCTCATAAACCCATAAACAGCATTTGCTTAAAGGTAAAATAAAACAACAAAATAATACATATACAAAATTTAAAAAATTAAAAATACCTAATCAGGACTTTAATTTAGCTGTTAATTTAATTTATAGCCCTTATGTTGTGTTTTGTGAATGTAAGTGTTTAAACAATAATACTTGCAAGTTTAGCAACATCTGGCCATCTTTCACAGGCCTCTTTGGCAACAGGACCTTTTATAAGGGTCCCTTTGGGTAAACCTGATTTATCCTTAAAAACAACTGCCGCATTATCCTCAAAACAAATACGAACACCATCTTTACGAAGGTATTCCTTTTTCTGTCTAATGATTGTACCATAAACCACTTTCCCACGTAGTTCAGGTGTTCCTTTGACAACAGATGCTACAATGAGATCACCAACTCCTGCGGATGGAAATTGATTCTTTACAGTCTTAACTCGGTACACAGCAAAGATTTTTATTACTTTTGCCCCTGAATTGTCAGCAGTTGCAACTTTTGCACCGACTGGCAAACTCCTTACAATATTTGCATTCATTGCTTTCATTAAAATCACCTGTGATTCAAAAGTGAATCATATAGTATTAATATA
>CAZZHT010000040.1:0-10119 GCA_964653825.1 uncultured Methanosarcinales archaeon | reverse complement strand
TACGACTACTTACAACATAAACACCCTAAATGTAATTATTGCAAGCAATTGAATCTCTTTTATAAGCGTTAAATTTTTTTTATAAACATTAAAAAATTCAAAAAATGCACGAAATTTAAATTTTTAAAAAACATCTTTTAGACTAAAGTTCATATCCATATACATTGCTTTCAATTCATCACTGAATAGCTTAAATGCATAGGCCATATCTACGTAACTAAAAGTTGTATTTTCTCCACAAATTGGGCAGATTAATTTCTGTTTATACTTATCGTAGTAACCTATGCTACCACATTTATCACATATAGGCAGTGTGACTTTATCCGAATCAAATCTTTCTCTTAGAGCTAATGCGGCACCATGAGCTACGAAGGTATCTTTCTCCATTTCTCCCAGTCTTAGACCTCCTTCCTTTGCTCTTCCCTCTGTTGGTTGTCTTGTAAGCAACTGTATTGGTCCTCTTGCTCTCGCCTGTATCTTGTTTGCAACAAGATGCTTTAACTTTAGATAATAAATATTTCCTATGTAAATACGAGTATTGTATCTTTTCCCGTTTACTGGATTATACATTACTTCTGTTCCATCCTCTCTGAATCCTAAGGCCAACAGTTTGCTTCTCAGTGATTCTTCGGTTTCACCTGTGAATGGGGTTCCATCAGTAAACTCACCAGCCAGAGCCCCGACCTTGCCACCTAACATCTCAAGCATATGAGCCATAGTCATTCTTGATGGTAAACTATGAGGCGAGAATAGAAGGTCTGGTCTTATTCCTGACTCTGTGAAAGGAACATCCTCTTCAGGAAGAATCAATCCAATAACTCCCTTTTGTCCATGTCTTGAAATGAACTTATCACCTAACTCCGGAGTCATTGGTGTTCTTATTTTAACTCTAACTAACTTATGACCCTCTTGATTTTCAGTAATCTCAACAAAATCAACAATTCCTTCTTCACCATGATTTAATGCTATAGAGGACTCCCGCCTTGCCGCCTCTGACAGATTGTATTCATCAAAATTAGATAAAAATCGTGGGGGGCTTGTTCTTCCAATAACAACATTCCCTTCTTTAACTTTTACCTGTGGTGTTATAACACCATCTTCCTCTAAATATCTATAATCTTTCTCAGACCTATAACCAACAACATCCTTATCTGGTAGAGTAATCTCATCAGATGGACCACTTGGATACTTTAATTCCTCAGCTTGAGCTGTTCTGAAATATGTGCTTCTACCAAAACCTCTATCAACGGATCCCCTATTTATTACAATTGCATCCTCCATATTATATCCTTTGTAGGACATCACTGCAACTACTATATTTTGCCCCATTGGATGCTTATCAAAGTCAATAATATCGTTTGTTACTGTCTTAACAATAGGTCTTTGTGGATAATTTAGAACATTGACATCCATATCTAACCTTGAGTGAAAATTTGCAGAGTAGATTCCTAAAGCCTGTTTTTGATTTTTTGCTCCCTGAGAAACTCTTGCTCCAGGAGAATGGTTGCTAAACGGAACTATTGAAACAACGAGGCCTAACATATCAAAAGGAGCAATTTCCAAATGGGTGTGTTCTTGTGTTAAATGATCCTCATCGTAAGCAACATAGGCACTTTCCTCTTCAAGTGCATCAAGATATTCAACAATGCCCTTTTTAACTAGGTCATTCCAATTTAACTCTCCCTTCATTAATTTCTTAAGGTGGTCAGAAGTTAATAAGGGTTTTCCATCCTTAACAACAATTAAAGGTCTTATAACTCTACCTCTTTGACTTTCAACATACACATCATCAGAATCTTCATCGTAATAGAAATTAATATCATAATTAATCTTATTGGATCTTCTCTGTTCTCTAAGTTTATTGACAAAATCAACAGGATTTGAAACATTGCCTACAAATCTTCCATTCAAAAAAACATCTGACATTTTTCTTAACCTCTCTTTAATATGAACCTTTTTAGTATACTTTTTTAGTATGAACTTGTAGATTATAAAAAAACAAAACCAAAATGTGAATAACATAAATAATTACAATATTAAATGCAATATTAATAAAACAATATCAATAAAAAATACAATACTCAACAGTAACCTTCAACAGCGCATAAATCTTACAAATACTAAAAATTTAAAGATAAAAATGAAAATAATAAATAGTTACGTTATGATTTAACCTGGAGATAATTTGACTTAAATAAAGTAAAAATAAAGTGGATAAATGAAATAAGTAAACTCAAAAAATCAAATTTCCTTGAGACCTGCATCTTCAAGTGCTTTCATGACCTCTTTGTCATCATTGTCTCCAGAAATCTTAGCAAACATTGCAAGATTCTTCTTCAAACCAATACTGGAACCCTCAGGAGTTTCAACAGGACATAATCTTCCATAATGTGTGCTGTGGAGTGCTCTTGCTGCAAAATTTTCTTGAGACGTTGATAATGGACTTATTACTCTTTGTAAATGGCTTAGGAATTCCAAGAAATTCCATCTCTGTAACCTCTGACTTACTCCTGTCCTTCCACCAACCCAATTTCCAGTAGCCATAGCGCTTTGAATTCTTGATGTCAATAGTTTTTCTCTAATTATTACATTAACTGATGGAAACTTTCCTCTCTTGACTATTCTCTGAAAAGTATACAATAGATCATTAATTAAAACCTTTATATTAACATCGAATAAATATCCTAAAAGATCTCCTGCTAACTTTATCCTCTTATTACTATAATGATCAATATCATCAACGCTAAGTTCTTTCCTTTCAACCCTAATAAACTTCCTTACAAGTTTTGTTAATTCAATAGCCTTAACTCTTCTTGAATCAGCATCTGATCCTAAGTGCGGTAAGAAAAATCTATCAAGTAAATTTTCGGTCCTTTCGATCCTGATATCCCTTGATTGACTAACACCTATTTTTTTAGCTAATGCATCAAGAGCATCCTCTCTTGTTTTTAGATTAATGGTATTATACAGATTAGCAATAATTTCAGGATATTCCTTTCCGTTCCCAATATAATTCATAATTTCTGCATCGTTGACCATGCCAAGAGCCTTTAAAACCAAGGTTACTGGAGCCCTCTTTACTCTCGTAAAGCTAACGGAGATAATTCCATCCTTCAATTGCTCAATAGAGTGGGGTATCTTATATGCACCTGTTTCTGAGAAAATCTTTCCAACATACTTACTTGGTCCTAAGGATGCCTTTGTGACAGTAAAATGATTTGCCGCTAAATCCTCAATCCTAACAATTACTCTTTCACTCCCATTTATAATAAAATAACCCCCAGGATCATCTGGATCCTCTCCATGTTCAATTAACTCTTCTCTTGATAATCCATGAAGAAAACAGTACTTTGATTTAATCATGATTGGTAAGAGTCCAACCTGAACCTCAAATGACTCAGAAATCCTACCATTTATATACGAACTAACAGTTAAATATACTGGAGCACTATACGTAATATTTCTCAATCTTGCTTCTGATGGAAAAATCTTTTTCACAGAACCATCAGCTTCTATTATTTGAGGTGTTCCTAATCTAATCTTATCAAAGTAGATTGTATAATCATCAACAGTAGGTGGTATGATTGGGGGTTCAATAGGGTTGTTCTGTTCAATGATCTTTTTAAGATCATAATCAACAAAATGATTGTATGAATTCAACAGAGAACTAACAATACTTTCCTTCTCAAAATACTTTTGAATCAGCAACTTATTTCTTTCATTCATTAATAACCACCCTATAATAATAGCTTACTCCTGATGTTGGACTTCTTCTCGTGATCTTTACAAAATCACCTACCTTTACATCTAAATTTTTAAGAGCAGGATCGCTCAACAAAATCTTTGGATACCTTGAAATATCACTTCCATATTTAAGAAGAATCTCTTTTTTTTCTTTATCAGAAACAACCTCCTGTTTTGCAAAGAGAACATACTTTGTAATATCAACAACTTTCTTTGACATAGTATCACCTACAAAAAAAATCAAAACTTAATTAAAATTTTAATTAAAATTCACAAACACTTATTCAAATAACAAAAAGAGTGTGACCCAAAACAACAGCATATTAAACAGTATTAAACGATTTTAAAATTATGAAAAACATAGGCTGGACGGGATTCGGACCCGCGACACCCGGATTAAAAGTCCGGTGCTCTACCAAGCTGAGCTACCAACCCTTAAACGCCTCGGCCGGGACTTGAACCCGGATCATGGCCTCGACAGGGCCATATGATAACCGATTACACTACCAAGGCAAAAAAAGTCCCCACCCCTGGATTTGAACCGGGAACCTTTCGGTAACTGCATCAACTGTCTCAGGTTCATCAAAACCTTAATAGGTACTCCCCTTGAATCTACAGCCGAACGCTCTACCGTTGAGCTAGGTGGGGATACTAAAAGGATACTAAATGATAGATATATTGGGTTTAAATTAGCATAAATTAAAAATAACAATGCATAAATCGTTCATTACTATTATTACTTTATGACTCACTTACAACTCTCCACCTAATATTAACCAAAGAGATTATGTTGAGTGTGTTCTCCATTAGGGCGAATTAAGTAAAAATTATAAGTTTGATTAACGAACAAAAACCTTGCAAAAACAAACATTTCGAATAAAAAACTATTCAGCAATTTCAAACTAAAAATAGAAAAAAAGTTCTATTTATAAAGCTTTCGTCTATCTTGAAAAACCCTATAAATTAATAAATAAGATTAAGGTAATCTCTTCTTTACTTGGCCTCATTTACCTTTTTCTCATGACTCATAGTATTAACTCCTGAATCTTGATCAGTGTTTTTAACTATTTTAGGAAACTTAAATGGTAAAGGCAGGTTAATTTCCTTTGAGATTAATACATCTTCAATATGGCACTTATCCATGATAAAATTTAATATTGGGATGGCGAGATCATCCGGTAGTTTTTTATTATCTTTCCACTCATCAAGAATCTTTTTTCTTGTAGCACTATTTTCAGCAAGGGAAACGAATCCTTTTATAGTGATTTCTCCAACTGAAGGAGAATATTTTGTAACAAAATTAAAATAAACCTCAATGATTTTACTCTCCTTATCGCCAAAATAAACATTGTTTTCCTTTACATCCTCAATTTCTAAATTAGAATTAACGCTCACATTCTGGATTACTTTTGCTTCTCTCACGCCAGAAACCTTTGTAAATGATAAATTAACAACACCCATTAAATCACCTCTGTACGAAGTAGGAGTTATTTTGACTTTTTAAATCTTTTGTAAATCTTTGCTTATAATAAGAATTACCTACTGACATTTCGAAGCAATAGGGTAATTTATCTTATATTTGCTTAATTTGGTGAGAAATTTAATTAAATTATAAAAGTTAACCAAATAATACAACATAATTCCTTATTAATATTGATTAATTACTAACATGATTCATGATTCCTATAATTCCTATAATCTCTATAACTTTTATAACTTTTATAACTCTTCATTTATATTATTCGTTAGGTACAACTCATAAACCCTACGAACTCTTGAATTACAGTTAACTATAAAATTAATGAAAAATTTTTTAAAGAAACAGATTATCTTTTTTATTAGCTCTAACGTCATTCATTTATAACTTCATCATTAATGATATCATTAATGATAACTTCATGATTCATTTATCACCTTATACCGCTATACCTTATATCTTTATAACAATCTTAGGGTCTTTATTATATTTATTACTGATGATATTCATAATATCAGTTAATTATACCAGTTAATTATATCAGTTAATTATATCAGTTTATTATATCTATTACCAATGATAAATTACTTTTATCATATTACTCTATTATTTTGCCTTATTATAAATTTCGCCTTATTATATAACAAATTATTATTAATTATTATTTTGCTCTACTATAATTACATTAATGACCATTAATAGCTATTGTTAGCTTTGATGAAGTTTTGAGAATAACCATCGCTCATTTTATGAATCTTGCTTTAAATTCATTTTGAGAAAACCTTTACAAATTTTTACTTTCAGTCCTTTTCCGTTAAAATAAAAATAAAGTGTCTAAAAATAGAATAATTAAAAAAGAGAAAAACATAAGAACAAAAAACCACAACAATAAATATTATATTTTAAATTCCATTATTGCTTATTATTGATAACAAGGATAAAACAAAAAAACGATAAGATAAAAAGAGTAATTAAAAAGAGTAATAAAATACTAAAATATCAAAATATCAAAATATCAGGAGTAAAAAATTAAAAAAAAGGTGATTAAATATGGTAGAAAATGAACCGGAAAAAATGAACAAGGATCAACAAATTGGATTTCACTTAGGATCTCTTTCAACTCTTTCCAAAGAAAGAACAGAACTTTTGAGAATTGCAGGTATTACTGAACAATTGATGCAAATGCATCTAAAGGCCCTTTCTGACTTAGGTGTAGACATAAAGAAATTTCAGTCAACTGGTGAAACAAAAGAAAAAGAAACAAAATCAGATAACAAACCAAAACCACCAATAGATGAATTACTTTAATCTACTTTAATTTGTTTTAATTAACTTAGTTAGTTTAGTTAGCCTAGTTAACCCAAGTGATTACATTTTTTACATTTTTCCCATTGATTTAGTATAACTGTGATTTATAGTGACTGTTATCGGTTAAATTTGATTAGTGCACTTTAAGTTTTATGTAGAACTGTAACTTTATATGAAATTGCAACTGTTTGTAATTTTTACAACTTTTACAACTTTTGTAGGTCTCAATCTCTTAATTCATAGTACTTCATCAGAATTACTGTTTAAGAAAGGATTGATTTGGGTAAATGTTAGCCTTAATTAATCATTAAACCTCTTATTTCTATTGTCATTAACTAAATCACTTGTCTTAGTTACGTTTTATGGTAACTTCTGTAAGAAATTGATAAGTTCTTAGAATTCATTGCACATAAACAAAACAAGAATTCTCAAGCCCGCTAAATTGCTAAATATTCTACTTCTATATAATATTGCTTTTCATAGATGTCCTTAAAATCAGTAATTCTTTAGACATTACATTCCTACCTTTATATCTTGTTTGAGGAATTGTGTTGTTTTACTTATTTTATTATATTTACAATGGATTTAAAAGCTTTCTTTCTGTTTGATTTGTTGCTTTGTTACTGTCATCTCTTTCCGAATCATTATTATATTCTCTTCGACTATTTAATTCTGTTTATAAGTCATTAACCATAATATGAGGGCTTTGTCTCTCTCATTTCTTCAGCTCTTGCAGATGAGAATCTCTCTTTTATCTTCTGGTATGCCTTTTCAATCTCGGGAGTTACAGACGGTCTCACTACTTTAAGGGCTTCCTCAAATGAACTGTACTTAACTTCTTTTGCATCAATGTTGTCTCTTAAAGTGATCATTGCGGCCTCTCTACACAGAGATGCCAGATCTGCACCTACGTAACCCTCTGTAAGCTTTGCAATCTTCTTGATATCTACATCCTTTGCCAATGGCATACTCCTTGTATGAACCTTGAGGATTTCAATCCTTGCTTGCTCATCTGGTGGTGGAGTCAGGATGATTCTATCAAACCTTCCGGGTCTAAGCAGAGCAGTATCAATTAAATCGGGTCTATTTGTTGCTGCAATAACAACAACCTCTGACAGGGCCTCAAGACCATCAATTTCTGTTAGCAATTGATTTACAACCATTTCTGTTACTCTTGAATTTGAGTTATCAAGTCCACGTCTTGCAGCAATTGCATCGAATTCATCGAAGAATACGATTGTTGGAGATGATTGCCTTGCTTTCTTAAAGATTTCTCTAATTGCCTTTTCGCTCTCCCCAACCCATTTTGACATAACTTCTGGGCCATTAACTAAAATAAAATTTGCCTCTGCTTCATTTGCGACTGCCTTTGCAAGTAATGTCTTACCTGTTCCCGGCGGTCCATACAGAAGGATTCCTTTTGGTGGAATGATTCCCATTCTACTAAAAATTTCAGGTTTCTTAATAGGCCACTCTGTTGATTCTATTAGTTCTTGTTTAACATCCTTTAATCCTCCTACATCATTCCATTTAACATTTGGAATCTCAACAAGAACCTCTCTAAGAGCACTGGGTCTCACAATCTTCAGTGCTTCCTTAAAATCCTGTCTTGTAATTATAATCTTATCTAAGAACTCTCTTGATAAGGTCTCATCTGAATCAAAATCGAGATCAGAAATGACTCTCCTTAGTGAATTCATAGCTGCCTCTTTTGCAAGTGCAGCAAGGTCAGCCCCGACAAATCCATGTGTTAAATGAGCCATCTCAGTAATAACGCTGTCTCTCATTGCTTGTCTTATTAAACTCTCCATATTCTGATCATTCTGCATAATCTTTACAATCTGATCATAAACATTCTTTGCAAGTTCTTCATTCTTTTTTATTTTCTCCTTTTCACTCTTCTGTTTCTCATTTGTCTTAGATACATTAATCTGATTTAGGATACCGTCAATTATAGATGAAACAATCTCTGAGTAAGTGTTAACAAACTCCTTAGGTAGAAGGGACATAAGATACTTCTGTATCACATCGAAAATATCTGACTTCTCATCAAACTTGTATGAATTTAAAAATAATGCCAAATCATCCTTATTTACCTTAGCAATGTTGAATAACTGCTTTTTGATATAGCTCATACCCTTGTTTGGGAGTACTTTTTCTGGATCATTCTCAATAGGCATGTTTCTAGTATGTATTCTTAGAATCTTCTTTCTTGCTTTCAAGCCAGGTACTCCAATCTCGAGTTCTCTATCAAATCTCCCAGGTCTTCTCAGTGCAGGATCAATAACATTAGGAATATTAGTTGCTGCAATAACAACAACCTTACCTCTTGCTTTCAAACCATCCATAAGAGCAAGAAGCTGAGCAACAACTCTTCTCTCAACTTCTCCCTTCGACTCTTCTCTTTTTGGAGCAATTGCATCAATCTCATCAATAAAAATAATACTTGGAGCATTTTTCTCGGCTTCCTCAAACTTCTGTCTCAGGTTTTGTTCGCTTTGTCCGTAGTATTTTGACATGATTTCAGGGCCATTTATAGAAATGAAATATGCATTTGTTTCATTCGCAACTGCCTTTGCAAGTAATGTCTTGCCCGTTCCCGGTGGTCCATATAAAAGAACTCCTTTAGGTGGTTCTATTCCCAATCTCTTAAAGAGCTCTGGATGCTTCATTGGTAACTCAATCATTTCTCTTAACTTTCTAATCTCTTCATCCAATCCACCAATACTCTCATAGGATACATCGAGGTTCGTAGCTCTCTCGTTACTAACAGTTGCTTTTGGATTATACTCAACGACAGTCTTATCAGTTACGATTACAGGGGTACCCTTTGGTTCAACGCTAGCAACTACCAAAACAATATTTCCAAATCCCCTATTAAATCCAAAATCTGCAAGAGAATCAAAAACATCCTTAAAAATATCATCAACATCGTAATAAGGATTATTGAGCATAGTATCTCTTCTTTTCATTGCTCCTCCAAGAAAAACAAAATCACCCTGTACAAGTGGTCTTCCATATAGTCCCTCTTTAAACATCTCGTTTGGGAATTTTGTAATAATACTATCGCTTGCAGGTGCTACAACAACCTTCTTTGCCTCTGCTACTTTTGTCTTTCTGACAATTACGAAATCTCCTACAGTTGTCTCTGCATTTCTTCTTGTTGGTCCATCCATTCTAATAATTTCACTACCAATATCTCTGGGGTAAGCTCTGCTAACTATTGCTACTGTTGTTCGCTTTCCTATAATTTCAACAACATCTCCTGTTCTGACTCCTATCGTTCTCATATAACTCGAGTCAATTCTGACAATACCTTTATTAACATCATCTAAAACAGCTTCTGCGACTCTTAACTTAACCGAATTTGTACTTTCATTATCATTCATACTATTCATCATAAACACCTATTCTAAGATTATCAATTTATATTAATGGCTAATTGTTGATTACTAACTCTTTTATTAATTATCGATTATGACTTATCACTTATTTATTAATTCATCACATATGGTTCATATTCATCAACAATTCTTCTCTTACCGACTTTCAAACTGATTATTAAATAACCATTTATTGGAGTTGAAATC
>CAZZHT010000039.1:0-10352 GCA_964653825.1 uncultured Methanosarcinales archaeon | reverse complement strand
TAATATTACTTTCTTAATATAGGTTCTATGAATATACTTTCTTGATAGAGTTTTCTTAATATAGATCCCTCTATATGTCTTTTTAATATTAACTCTCTTAATCTAATTCTTTTAATGTAACCTTCTTGATGTAGTTTTTTAATATGCTTTAAAATAAGATTCTATGAACTTAAGAAACAAAGAAATAATAATGAGAACGCAATTAAGCATAACATAAACACAACATAAGCGTAACATACCCATAACATTAAGCATAACAAAACCATAACATAAACTGAATACAATAAAAAGTGTAAATACAATGAAAAGTATGAACTTTATAAAAAAACAAGATTAGAAACTAATGTTAAAAATTAATATTTAAAAACTAAAATGAATAAGTAATTAAAATAATCATGATTAAAATCATCATAATAAAGCAAAGAAACAATAATAGCTAATCCATAATATAATTAGTCAATCCATAATAACTAATAAAAAATCAATAAACTTTAAATATAACAAAACAATACTTTAGTAGTATTGTTGTTTTTTTGTCTTTTGTTTTTGGAGTTCTCAAACTACAACAATACAGCTTTTGAAAATACAATTTTTAGAAATAGGTTTAAAAAAAATAGGTTTTAAAAATAAGAGGTTTTAAATATGTACGATAGATCAAATGAAGGAAACTACCATAGGTTTAATCGAAATTTTAGAGCTCCTGTTAAAGTAGGAGAAGTTCTTGAAGTAACTATTGAAGCAAAAGGAGAAAAAGGCGACGGTCTCACAAAAAAAGATGGATTTGTTATTTTTGTACCAAATACTTCGACAGGAGACCATGTAAAAATTAAAATAAACAAGGTTTTAAGGAAAGTTGCTTTCGGCGAAGTTGTTGGAGATGAAGAATCAACCAATGAGAGTAATGAAGAAGAGAGTGATAGTAAAGAAAACGAAGACGAATCAACAGAAAGTTCTGAGAGCAATGATGAAACCAGTAAAAGTAACAATGATGATAAATCCTATGAAGACAGTGAAGATTTTTAAATAATAAGAAGCTATATGAGAAAGCTATCCTTAATTACTTATTTCGTAGGAATCATAGAGTTCTCAACTCAAACTTAAGTTAAAACTTATTTTTATGGTATTCTTATACCTTTTTTATATATTCTTTTTTTCTATTTTTTTCTATTATCCTTTCCTATTGTTTTTTCTATATCTCTTCTGTTAATTCATTTGATTCTATTCTATTCACATTCATACTTATACTTATATTTATATATGTTATCTCTACATGTTTTATATCATCGTCTCTTTTATATGAACTTTGGATTTTATACTACAAAATATAAATATTATACTATTATATTTCGATATATTATTTTTTCTAGATATTATTTTAGCCCTCTGTCTTGGACACATGTTTCTTAATATGTCTTATAGTTTTATGACCAATTATATCTTATAGAACCTATTATATCTTCTAGAATCATGAAGTCATAATTGTTTATCAGTATATTCCTATATTATACTTTATTAGATTTGTTTCTTTCTTATTTCCTTATTTTTTCTTTATATTTTTGTGATTCTACAACCTTTTCCCATGTTTTGAAAAACAATGATATTCATTAAAATCACATTCATTAGAACCAAGTATGAATAAAAGGGCTTGGTTTATCTTTGACTTCATATTTAATATGAGCTTCTTTAAATAATTTCAGAGAATTTTTATCAGGATAATTTTCCATAACTACAACTCTTTTGAACTTAGCATTAACAATCATCTTGGCACAGATAAAACAAGGACTGTGAGTGCAGTACAGGGTTGCTCCATCGAGCTTAACCCCATGATTAGCTGCCTGAATGATTGCATTTTGTTCAGCATGAACTGCTCTGCATATCTCTTGATGTTCTCCTGATTTTATCTTTAACTCATCTCTTAGACATCCCAAAGTAAGACAATCCTTTGTTTTTGTTGGAGCCCCGTTGTATCCTGTTGATAACACCTGTCTGTCTTTTACAGCTACTGCTCCGACATGTCTTCTGATACACGTAGACCTCTCTGCAACTAACATTGTGAGCTTAAGAAAATAATCATCCCAGTCCAATCTCGTTCTTTTTGAATATATCCTTCTCAACTCTGAATATAGTTTATAAGCTCCATCTCTAATAATTCCCTTTCTTTTATTCTGAGCAATCTCATCAATCTCACTTGAATCAGAATCATTATTAAAGAAAAATAACAATTTAAAATCAAATAACTTTAAGTCACTTATACTATTATTTTTACTATAATTTTTATCATTATTCTCACTCTTTTTCTTACTATCATTATCATCATTATCTTTATCAATGTTTTCGTTAATATTCTCATTATTGTTATCATTATTTTTATTATTACTGTCATTATTATTTTCCTCAACATAATTAAAAACCCTGAACCTCTCACTATCTATTGAATCACTTTGATTGCCCTGATTTTCAGCACTATAATCTACATCTACATTAACCAAAAAGAAACTATTTATCTTACTAAAGAACTCAATTTCTTTTAAATTTGAGAAGCCATCTATGATAATCTTTTTATTGAAAAAATCAGGGTACTTGTCCCTTATCTTAAAAAAAGTAATTCTTGCTAAGGCATCATCTTTGTATTTGTCCTTGACAATATTGTCTATTCTGTTTCTTTTGTTCATATCTCCATCATTGTCACTTTTGCTACTTTTATCATTACTGTTAATATTACTACTATTGCTACTAATGTCACTTTTGCTGCTCTTGTTGGTATTGCTACTGTTATTACTATTGTTATTATAATTACTCTTATTGCTATTGTCCATAATGTCACTATTGCTACTATTGTCACTATTGCTAAGGTTATTACTATTGTTGTTATGATTACTCTTATTGCTATTGTCCATAATGTCACTTTTGCTACTCTTATGTAGGTTGCCTTTACTATCCTCTCCTAAAGAGTAATACTCAAACTTATTATCAATAAAAAAATCAATGACTTCCTTTTTTACAGAATCATTTGAGCTTATTAATCCGATTATCATTTTAAACCACATCAACTTTATTTTATTTTTAATACCCTTTTAATTTTCTTTTACATCTCTCTTTTTTATACTCTTTCATATTAGAATAATTAATAAAAATACTCTCCTTTTGCCTTCTGCGACTTGTCCAGTTGAGATCCAACCTTATTAACCTTTGGTCTTCTGGAGTCAATATCTCTTCTAAAGCTAATGCCCAAGTCCTTCAAAAACAAATTCATTCCTTTTCTCTTATCCATAGGTTCAATGGCTTCACCATGAACAGCTGCTTCACCAATAAACACAATGATTTTCTCTGAAAAATAATCCAAGAACATCAAATCATGATCAATAATAACAATTGCCTTTGATACATTATTAATATAACCCTTGATTACTTTTGCAGTATTTAATCTCTCTTCTACATCAAGATATGCTGATGGTTCATCCAAAAGATAGATATCTGCTTCTCTTGAAAGTGCATAGGCAATTGCAACCTTCTGTAATTCTCCACCGGACAACTCATTTAATCTCTTGTTCATCATATCCTTAATATTTAAAGGTTTCATTACCAAATTATTAACTTCATTCCTAACCTCTTTAAATAGTTCCTTAACAAATGTAGAACTCGTAGGTATCTGCTGAGGTTTATAGGAAACCTTTGGACTCCCATTAATAATACCCTTATCAGGTTTCATTACTCCAGCAAGTATCTTCATAAAAGTGGTCTTGCCGATGCCATTTTTACCTACAACTCCAATAATATCCTTCTCAGAAACAACACCTTTTTTTGACTCGATAGTAAAGTGCCCTAACCTTTTACTTATACCATTCCACTCAACAACGGCTTCTGACTTCTTATTGATATTTTCCTTAAGATTCTCGTATTTGATTTTATAATCTCTGAACTGAACGTTTTCTGTTTTAATATAGCCGTTCAAGAAGGTGTTTATTCCGTTTCTTGCATTCATAACATTACTTACAACACCATATGTTCCTTCCTTACCGTACATAATAACAACCAAATCAGAAACATAATCTTGCATGATTAAATCATGGTCAACTACTATAATTGCGTTGTCTTCAGAAATAAGCTCCCTTATATATTGAGCAATCCTTAACCTCTCGCTCACATCTAAATATGAGCTTGGTTCATCAAACATATACAAATCTGCCTTTTTTAGTGATGTTGCAGCAATTGCAACCTTCTGTAACTCCCCGCCTGAAATCTTTCCAATATCATTATCCAAAATGTTATTAAATCCAAGCTTCTTAGAAACCTCTTCAAGGTTATTTTTTTCATCTGACTTGCTCAAAAGTTCTCTAACAGTCCCCTTAAAGAACTTTGGTATCTTTTCAACCATCTGGGGTTTATACGATATTCTTAGTTCTCCACTAATCATCTTCTTAAAAAACAACTGTGACTCTGTGCCTTTAAAAAAATCCATTAATTTCTGTTTATACTCTTTATCACTTAAGCTCTTATTAACATCTCCGAAATTTGGTTTAATCTCTCCACTGAGAATGTTCAGAGAAGTTGATTTTCCAATACCGTTTCTTCCTATAACTCCAACAATCTTTCCAAAAACAGGACTAATCAAACCAAACAGTGAAAACCCGTTTTCTCCATATCTGTGTATGGGCTTTTTATCAGGTGGTTTTGGTAGATTAATAATACTTATAGCTCCAAATGGACATCTATTTGAACATATCTGACATCCAGTGCATAAAACCTCATCAATCCTTACCTTTCCATCATCTGTTTTAGAGATACATTGTTCTCCTGATCTATTAATGGGACATAATTTAATACACAACTCCCCACATGAGCTTGGATTACACTTATCTTTCCTTACAACAGCAAATCTATAATTTCTAACCATGGTCTCACTTATAAAAAATCTTAGGTATATTTTGAATAATCTTTTGTTTGATTTTATCCCTTATTTTTATCTCTTACTTATTTTCATTTCTTATTTAATTCTATCTCTTATTTGATTCAATTTATAACTCTTAAAGTCTCTGATAATCTCCTTTTTCAAATTAGTTGCATCTGTAAAAAAATCAAAATGATACTTCTCCTTGAATTCCTCAATCTTTTTTTCTTCAATAATATCAACCTTGCTCAGATAAATAATAATTTTCCTATTTTTCATTATCCTGTTATTATTCTTATATTCCTGTATATTTTTGCCATTACCATTAGTAATCTGATTGTCACCTTTAGAATCATTACCATTATTACTATTAATATCGTTGTTAGCATACTTACTATTGATATCTTTATTGCTATTATTGTTATTTTTGTTATAAATCTCAACATTAGCATTCTCACTTCTCATACTAATATTTGTTTCTTTAATCTTTTCTTTTATCTTTCTATACAGTTGAATTTGTTTCTTCAAGGGTACTGTTTCAGTTAAATCAAAAACAAAAACCACCAGGTTTGCAAGCGTTTCATATACTATTTTTGCCTGTTTTTCAATACTATTCATCTTCTTATCTCTATTCAAAACCCCTGGTGTATCAATGACCTGTATTTCTTGATAGTTTAGCGTTATCTTTCCTATCATCAATTGTTTTGTAGTAAAAGCATAATCCTTGATTTCAACATTAGAATTTGTGAGTTTCTTCAAAAGTGTTGATTTACCAACATTTGGAAATCCTGTAATTGCAACCGTATAAAGCCCTTCATCAATAACTGGAATTTTTTTTAAATTTCTTCTTATTTTCTCTAAACTCTCAAAAGCATTCCTGTTCTTTTTCAGTAAAGATGAAACCCTACCATAAAACTCCTTTCTCAGTTTAGTCATCTCTTTAATGTCCCTTGACTTCTGTATTTTTATTCTAATATCCCTCTCTAACTGTCCAATAATCCTCATAATCCTATCAATTTTATTCAAAGAGCTCTTTAATTCTCTCAAATCAATGAAGCAGGACATAAGGTTTATATTGAACTTAGAAAGATTATCTATGATTGGAAACGAGTTAATAATCTTTGATATCTTATTTATGAGCATCTGCTTAACAAATCCAATTTTATACAATTCTGTTTCCTTTCTTTTAGTTTCTGGATTACTACCCTTAATCTTCCTTCTAAGCAGTTTGACTTTTGAATTTGTCTTTTCAACAATATAATCAAAGTAAACATCCAATCTTTCGACAACAGGAATCTTATCGATATTCTTCAAAAAGAAACTGCTTTCATTGTTCTCAAAAGCATTTCTTATCTTTTTAACCATAATCAAAAGAAACTATCATCCATTAATAAACTTTTACAAAATCTCACAAAAGTGAATTTCACAAAAAGAGATTCAACAAAGGACACTTTAACTCATCAAAAAGAAAAATCTTATAAAGAAATCAAAAGAACACCTTAACAGTGCTGGGGTTGCATAACCTGGTATTGCGCAGGCCTTGAGAGCCTGTCCCTTCGGGGATTGAGGGTTCAAATCCCTCTCCCAGCGCTTTTCTTACGTTCCCATTTTTTATGTTTCCTTTTTTTATTATTCTTCTCACCTTTTTTACTTTCTCTTAATCTATTTTTTCAGACCTTTCAATTATTTACCTTTTTCTTCATTTAAACTACATTCTTTACATTTCTCTATATCTTCATATCTCTATATCTCTACAGATTCCCATATCTCTCTCTACCTCTTATGAATATTTTAAACTTCTCTTTCTTTTTTTATCTATTCCATTATCTCTACTATTATCTTTTATATTTTTCAATTTTTCATTAACCCTATTAACCCTTAAAACTTTATCTTTTTAACTCTTGTTGGCTTTGATTACTCATAATCCCAAGATTATTACTCATAATCCTGATATTATTTAATCTAAATAATCTAACAAAAATCTTAACAAAACAAAAACCTTAATAAAACAATATACTTAACCTTATAAAAGAGATTTAATTAGTAATCAATTTATTTTATAATTTTCCTATAATTTTTATAATCTTCCTATAAATCATGGTTTATAACTGAGGTGAAATTATGCTAAGAACACATACTTGTGGTGAGCTAACAAAAAAGGATGAAGGAAAAAAAGTAAAACTCTCAGGTTGGGTTGATTCAATTAGAGCCCATGGTAAGATGGGATTCGTTGATCTTAGAGATCGTTATGGAATAACTCAAATAGTTTTCTTTGCTGATATCGTTGATAAAATAAGAAACATTAAAGTTGAATCGGTCATATCTGTTGAAGGAACAGTTGTTGTAAGACCTAAGCCAAATCCAAACCTCAAAACAGGGAAAATTGAGATTCATGCAACGAATGTAAGTGTTTTTAGTGAAGCAGAGGAACTTCCAATAAGTATCAATGACAAAGGAAACATTGAATCAAGTGATGAAACTCGATTGAAGTACAGGTTTCTTGATTTGAGAACTAAAAGAATGCAGAGGAATCTTTGGTTAAGGCATAGAGTTATAAAAGCAATAAGGGATTTTCTTGATAGTGAGAACTTTATCGAAGTCGAAACCCCAATCCTTGCTAAATCAACACCAGAAGGCGCAAGAGATTACCTCGTTCCTAGTCGATTATACAAAGGTAATTTTTATGCACTGCCACAATCACCTCAGTTGTTCAAGCAATTGCTAATGATTGCCGGTTATGATAGGTACTTTCAGATTGCAAAATGTTTTAGGGATGAAGATCTCAGAGCTGACAGACAACCTGAATTTACCCAATTGGACTTAGAAATGAGCTTTATCACAGAGGAGGACATATATGATTTGCTTGAGCGTTTAATGAAATATGTCTTTAAAAAAGTAATGAACATAGAACTGAAAACACCTTTTGAAAGAATGGAATATGATGAAGCTATGAGTAAGTATAAGTCTGATAAACCTGATTTAAGAAAAGAAAAGGATGAGTTCAAATTTGAGTGGATTGTAAACTTTCCAATGTTCGAATACTCCGAAGAAAACAAGAAATACAAAGCAAAGCATCATCCATTTACCCTACCAAAAGGAGAGGACTTTAGTGACATGGAATCAGTTAAATCCTTTGCCTATGATTTGGTATTAAATGGTTGGGAAATGGGTAGTGGTTCCATAAGAATCCACGATAGAAATCTACAATTGAAAGTTTTAAAGGCCTTAGGTATTGATGAAAAAGAAGCTGAAGAAAAGTTTGGTTTCTTACTTAATGCAATGAGATACGGTAATCCTCCTGTTGGAGGAATTGCAATAGGTATTGATCGTCTCGTTGCTATTCTCGCTGGAGAAAAATTCATAAGGGATGTAGTAGCATTTCCGAAAAACAGTGAAGCAAGGGATTTAATGCTGGACTGTCCATCAGAAGTTACAGAGGGTCAATTAAATGACTTAGGAATAACAATAAAATAAAGGGGAATAAGTGGAATAAGCATAATAAAAATAAGCAGAATATACCTACTAGTAACTATTGAATTAAATAAGTATAATAAGTATAATAAGCATGATTGATTGAGTATCACTTGCTATTAGTTATTGTTTTTACTATTAGCGCGTTATTTGTATTAATTGGTGTTGGTTTAGTAACACAAACAACTTGGATAAGTATCTCTTTTTGATATTTTATTTTGATAGTTTGTATCTAATTTAATATAACCTAATAAACAGATAGAAAGAGCTTGATTTTAAAACAAATCATATTTTCATGTATTTCCTAAACTCTTTAAACCCTTGTATTCCATCAATAGTCGAATAGGATCATGTGTTAACAGAATATCGTAGTTTTCATAGCTTTCTTTACTTAATTCACTCATTAACTTTTTAGTTTTTTTTAATATCAGTTTATTTGTACTATCATCATAAAAAGCTCTCTTAAAAGAATCCATAAAATCCATAAAATAAGAGTCAGTTTTGGCATACTGAGCAAGAGTATCACTGTTATTTTTCAAAGATTCATAAATTCCATTATAGTTATTATCATCTAATTTTTCCTTTATATCGTTGATAAAGATAATTTTATTTAATATATTTTGGTGTACAGGTATTACCCTTTCTTTCAAAAGCCCAAATCCTTTAGATTC
This sequence comes from uncultured Methanosarcinales archaeon, assembly GCA_964653825.1. Lineage (GTDB taxonomy): Archaea > Nanobdellota > Nanobdellia > Woesearchaeales > CAZZHT01 > CAZZHT01. The sequence continues at coordinate 1,322 of CAZZHT010000039.1, read as the reverse complement.
TCTGACTGTTTTATTAGAATCAATTGTTTCCATAAGATTATTGAATTCTATCAGAGAATTTTCAACAAATTTCTTAGAACTTAAATTCTCATTCTCATATATGCTGTTGATTTCATCAATTACCTTACTCACTAAAACATAATTCAGAAGGTTACTATTACTATGTTCCTTATTTGCAATTTTTTCAAGATTATAATTTTCCCTACTTAAAACACGTGATTTTAACCCACTGTGTTCCTTCAGAAAAATAATATAATCTATCAAATCATTGTTATATATTCTTTTATCATTAAAATGTTTATTCATTGAATCATTTGTTATAATCTCATACAACCCTTTAATCTCTCTTCTAAATATCCTTATAGTTTTGTAGTCATTATAATATTCATTAATAAGATTTAATCTTATTTTTTCTTCCAAATCATTCCTTATTTTAAGGTTATTCACTTGCTCATTATTGTTGCTCTTAAACTCATTTTCATCTCTAAAAAGCCCTAATTTTTTATTAAATCTTTCTATATTAATATCTTTTATATTGAAATTTTTTATATCAGTATTCTCCTCTCTCATATCTGAGAATTTACGAACAATACTGCCCAAATTGCTATTAAAATATCCTAATATTGATAACAATTGATACCATGGTTTAAACCAAGAATTATTATCAATGAATTTCTTGCTTCTCAAATACTCCCTATCTTTGATGATATCATTAAGATAAATTGACTCATTTAATCCGTAAAAACTTAGTGTACTTAATCTAATGAAGGTATCAATATCTCTCCTCGCATCCAAACTAATTTTATAATTTCTATTAAAAAACCTTCTAAAATTCATTTTTAGTCATAGACCCTGTTGGTTTTGATTTTTTTGATTTTTTCATATTATCTTTTTTAAATTTAATTTAATTCAATTTGCTTATTTGTCTATTTCTGACATTCTCATCAAAGTAATTTCTTCTTTATTAGTGATTTTTTTCTATTAACCAGTTCAAATAATTTTTAACAGTAGGAATCAATTCGTTTCTCAAAAACATCTTTTCCTTTTCACTTCTATAAAATTCCTCAGCATACCAATTTAATCCTATTAGAGCTCTATCTGCCCAAAAACTACTGTAACTCTTGTTTGTTCTGTTTATTTTTTCACCATCGTTTTTATAATCCTTATTATTTATGAGCCATTCATTGTTTTTATTATTTCTATTTTTTTCTTTATCTTTATTATCTTTATTGTTTGTGGAATGAATTTCATTAATTTTATCTTCGATCTTGTTTCTACTACTTTCATTATCCTTAATATCATTCTCTTCATTCTCATAGTTC
>CAZZHT010000038.1:0-10559 GCA_964653825.1 uncultured Methanosarcinales archaeon | reverse complement strand
TTAAAATTAATTTTTGTTTTTTTATTTATTTTTTAGTAATTACTAATCTTTCTCAGTTACTTAAGGTTATTAAGGTTACCTATAGTAATTTTGCTTATTAATGATTTTTAGATGGAGGGATACAATGATGTTTAAACGAGAATCAAGTAAAATCTTTGTTGTTTTATTACTTGTAGGGGTTGTATTTGCTTTGAGTAGCTGTGCACAGCATAATCCAACAGTAAATCATAATGAAACAACTACGGGAGGAAGTAAGGTTACTCCAACGCCGACTGTTGGTTCAGGTGTTTCAGATAATGTTACTATTCCAATAACTAATTCTACAAGTATAGATAATATCAGTAACGATGTTGATGAAACTGGGAATATGATTGATAATTGGTAAAATTCTGATTAATTATTCCTGTTTAATCTTTTTTTTATATTTTTTTAGTGGTTTTTTGCTCATTTTCTTGTTATAATCTTTTTTGGGTGTCTGCTTTTCACTCTTTTTTACTATCGTTTAGTTTTGAGAAATATTTAATAACAATGTAAGATTATTAGCATTGTGGTTAAAATGAATGTTCAGAATAAATCTAAACAGAAGAGTTTCTCGTATCGTCTCTTACATAATTCTTTTAGTTTGGATGATGATCCTAAGTTGGATTATTTTAGGTATTTGAATAGTCCTCTTGAAAGCAGTTTCTTTGCCCTTTCAATTATAGGAATGTTGATTTCACTATGGTTTGTTTTTATTCAACCCTCTTCAGGTGCTTTGATAACAAGTAACGGGCAGGTATCACAGAATGTTGTGAATCAGGTTTATGCAATTCATACATGGGCTTTAGCATTTTTTATTGTTTTTTCTGTTATTGTTGCTGCTAATCTTGTAGCTGTTATGCCTAATAGAGAGGATCCTAAATGGCTAGAGATTAGGAAGCAGTTTAAAGAGCAAATTAAAAAGAAGTATAATTTATGATTGTAGTTTGTAATGTTTAATATTCTTTTGTTTTCTGTTTTTCCTATTATTCTTCTACCATCAGTTAACATGGGTTGATATCATGAGTTATTCTTTATTTCTAATTCTCTTTTTCTTCCAATAAATTTTCTTACCATAATACTTAGTATTATAATACTAATCAATGAGTATTTGTTTTTAAATAATTGTTTCTTATATCTCCTTACAAGTCGTTTAATAAGAACTAGTTAGTATGGAAGGGTGTTGAATTCTGAAGTTTAATATATACTGGTTCTCCTGTTTAATCAGAACTAACTAATGTAGAAATTGTGTGCGAGAGGAGTAATCTTTATATAGTTGGAAGTGTTTTTGTTCTTAAAATGGACTCTGATAAGAATGAGTTAATACCCTCTAATTATAAGAATTATATAAGCGTTACAGACCTTAGCTCCTATCTGTACTGCCCAAGAAAACTCTTTTTGACAAAGGTCTACAAAATAAGACCAAAGCCCACAAGAGTTGCAGGAGTTGGAACTCTAGCACATCAACTTGTTAAAGTTATTGCGGATAATTATGATAATGTTATTATGTTAATTAAGGAAGGTGATGACCTGGATACAATTCGTAAGAAATTGTTCTCCTTCTTTAAGGATGTCGAAGAAAGATTAGTTAAGGAAATTATTGATGTTAATTCTGGTGATTTTAAGGATATTACTAGTATATCTGACTCTGAAAAGGAATTACTTGACTCTGTTGTTTTTAATGAAACACTCTTTTTTAGTGATGTTATCTTTAAGTTTGTGAGTAAAAATCATGTTTATGGGAATCAATTAAGGGAAACTATTGTTCCAAAGATATACAGCGAGGTTGATGTTTCTTCAGAAGACTTTCTTATGAGAGGAAGGATTGATAGAGTCCTTGATTTTAGGAATTTCAAGGTTGTAATAGAATATAAAAGTGGAGAAAGACCACAAAGAATATGGGAGAGTCAAAAGATACAATTAGGTAGTTATATCCTCATGACACAGAAAGATGATTATAAAAGGTTTATCAAACAGAAATTTCAAGGTAAGGAAACAGAAAAAATTGAATCTCCTTTTAGAGGAGGATTCTTAATATATTTAAGGGATTATTCAAGAATTAAAATACAACTCGATAATCTATTGGAAAATAAGATACTTCAACTTAGAGATGATGTAAATTCATTAATCAAGTCAAAAAAATTGCCTCCAAGGGTTACTAATGTTAATAAATGTAAGAATTGTAATTTTAGAGAATACTGTATGAAACTTCCTAATTAATTACACTCTTTCAAAATCAACAAAGGTGTTCTTGTTTTTCAGATTTTCTTCTAAGGGTTGTCTGTAATCATTGAGAATTTTTTCTCCTGTTTTGAAATCCTTGCTTTCGAGAGTTATCAGGTATGTTCCACCGCCTTCATATTTTGCAGTCACTTCTTTATTGCTTGCCTCTCTGAATGCATGGGTAATTATATTTACTCCCTCAGAATCATAAGAACTGATATAATATTTTCCTTTTAGTACTACCTTTGTTGGAGAAAGGGTTCTTGTTAACTCATCTTTTAGAACTCTCACAACTTTACTGTCAATGCCATACTTATCCAAATCTACTGTTTTGTCAACATAACCCTGAAAGGCCTCAAAGAGAGTTGAAAATTCCTTTGTTAGTTTAGTGAAAACCTCTTTATATACATCTTCTGTCTTTTTATCGAGCTTTTTGGCTACATTGCTTATGATTTTCTCAGCAAGTTGCTCTTCTTTCATCTCGTTTATTTTCTCTCTCTTTTCCCTCTGATTTACTTTTCTCAGGGATAATTCAATTAGACCATTATCGTAGTTAATGTAGAGAACCTTACAGACAACTATGCTTTTTTCCTTAACATAGTCCCTTATGTTTCTGATTCTTCCAGGAGAAACTTCGGATATCTTTATTAGACCTTTTAATCCTCTATACTCTATTAGATTAACAAATACCGAATGATACTCAATCTTGTCTACTTCACACAAGACAATATCATTCCTTCTCGGATATCCTTCTAATTGATATAACCACATTTTTTGCTCTTAAGATAAAACCTCAAGTATTTTTCCCTTTATTTTTGCCTTACCGCCAGTTGGCACTGCGAGTTCTGTTTCACAAACAAGGCATTTGACTTTTGTTTTTGCTGAGCCAAAGATAATCTGCTCATTCTTACATTTTGGACATCTGATTCTTATGAATCGTGATTTTGGTTCTGTTTTCATGATTATACCTCTTTTATTATCTTATATTAGCTCTACTTTCTTAGCTCTGATTCCTGATGACTGATTGAAGGCCTTTCCACATTTTGTACAAACAAACTTGATATCTGTCTTTTTTGTCTGTTTGCTTCCTGTTTTTTTCCATTTTGTGATTGGCCTCTTTGAATATCTACCTAAGTTACCATGACCTCTTGCCTTGCCTCTTAATCTTGCCCTGTATTTATTGCCGTGTTTCATTGCACTTGCTTTCTTTCTCTTAGTTATTACAACTTTAACAGTTGTCACTGTCTTGCAATATGGGCAATATTTCTTGATTTGCTTTGGAATTTTCATAATTTCACCAATTTTGATTTTTTATAAACAAATATGATTCTCTATTGGGTACTTGTGTTTTGTTTTTAAATGTTTTGTATGTTTTTATATTTCTCTTTTTGTGTTTATTTTATTTTCGCGCTTGTGCTATTTATATTTATTTTTTTTTAATTAAAAAACCTCTCTACAGTGTATTTATATTAGGATGAAAGAAAGAGAAAAAATGTTTTAAAAATAAAAAACTTTTAGCGTTATTACTTTATGCAAAGTCGGGATTTACTATTTTTATCTTACTGTTCTCTTTTGCTTTCTCTTTTTCGCTTGATCTGTCCAGTGCTTTATAAACCTGTACTTTTACAAAGTCGGCAATTAGGAAACATGCAATTGCATAAGCCCATACTATTCCTGCCGCAGCCCATCCAATTGGTGCTAGTAACCAGCCGTATACTGCGAAGAGTGCTGCTATGAACTGTGTTGTGAATATGCTGACCAGCAGTATCCATGATGGTTTTGATGTCCAGAATGCTCCCTTTGTTCTTGTGTTGAATAGAGTAAAGTGACCTGCAACAATTAATTTCAAGAAGATAAATGTTTGAAGGAATTTTGGAGATAAATTTAGAATTTTGTAGCCAAAATAGTATATTCCAAATGAAAACATTACTCCTATTAGTCCTAAGGTGGTTGCTATGGTTAAGATATATTTAAAGTCCCATCTCTCTGGTTTTTCTCCAGGTGTGGCATTATCGTATGCTATTGCAAGTATTGGTATGTCGTTGAAAAATGCTAACAATATTACCATTAAGGCAGTTATTGGATAAAAGCTCAATAATAGTATGGAAAATGTCATAAATAGGATTATTCTTAGGGTTTCTGCTATCCTGTAGATAGCATAGGTATTCATTCTCTTGAAGACCTTTCTCGCTTCTTTTATTGCATCTATTATTACCTTTAGTCCTGGGTTAATTAAAACTAAGTCAGCTGCTGCTCTTGCTGCGTCTGTTGCACCTGAAACAGCTATACCACAGTTTGCCTTTTCTAGTGCAGGGGCGTCGTTTACCCCATCTCCTGTCATACCAACAAAATGCCCCTTTTCTTCGAGCTTTGATACTATGTAGTATTTATGCTTTGGATAGACCTCTGCAAATCCATCTGCCGACTCTATAATATCAACGATTTCCGATTCATGTTTTTTTATGTAACCTTTTGGAATTGGTGTGTTCTCAAATTCTTTTTTTACCTCTTTAACAACTGAGTCAACGGCATCTTTTATCTCTGATTCGCTTGCTTTATTTTTTAATTTTTTGTATATTATTTTTGTTAGAACTTTACTCAAAAGGATAATCTCTTCATCACTTTTTCCAGATAGTTCTGAGGCAGTTCTTATGTTTGTTCCTAAACCCAATACCTTTGCAATCTGCTTTGCAATTGCAACATTGTCACCTGTAATCATCTTTGGTTTTACACCAAGATCCATTGCTTCTTTAAGCATTTCCTTAGAGTCATCTCTTGGAGGATCAGATAATGCTATTAAACCAACCCATTTCCATGGTTTTGATTCCGAACCTCTTTTTATGGCTACTCCTAGTGTTCTGTATCCCTGAGATGCATAGTTGTTTACTGCTTCATCTATCTTTTCTCTGTCTTCATTTTTTAATGAGACACATAAAGATTCTATAATTTGCGGGGCTCCTTTTGTTACCCAAAACTTTTGGCTACCTTTCTTAATGGTTGCCTCTGTCCTCTTCTTTACAGGATCAAATGGAATAAAATTTGTTTGTTTGTATTGCTTTATTTTTGTTGTAAGTTTTTCTTCTGTTGCTTTTTTTATTATGGATAAATCAATTGTATCTTTGTTTTCTTCTTTTGAAGCAAGTGAGGCATATACTAAGACATCTTTCTTGTCAAATGGCTTCTTTACAATGTAATCTGAAACTTCTAGTTGATTTTTTGTTAGTGTTCCTGTTTTATCACTACAGAGAACATCCATCCCCGCTAACTCTTCTATTGAGGCCAATTTTGTGACGATTGCTTTCTTTTTTGCGAGGTTTATTGCTCCTATTGCCATGGTTACGGACATTACTGCTGGTAAGGCCGATGGTATTGAAGCAACTGTTAATACTAAGGCGTATTTTAATATGTCTAAGAAGCTTCTTCCCCTAAATGCTTCAACTACAAAGATGAGTATGATTAATGAGACAGCAAATAAGATTAGGAAATCGGCAATTTTCATTACAGCTTTTTGATAGTGACTTACCTTATTCTTCTGACTGCTCTTTATGAGTTTTGCAGTTTCTCCAAAGAAAGTGTTCATTGCTGTATTAACAACAACTGCATTCATCTCGCCCTGTTTTACAATAGTGTTGGCAAAAACAACATCATTTACTTTTTTTGACACAGGCAAGGATTCTCCTGTCAACGTTGATTGATCTACTGATAGATAGTCCCCTGAGATTAGTTTTGCATCGGCAGGGATAAGATTTCCAAGTCTTAATCTTATTATATCTCCGGGAACTAACTCTCTTGAAGGAATGGATTTCCATTGACCTTCTCTTAGAACAAGGGTTTCTGTTTCTAATTTTTGCTTTAGTATCTTTAAGGCGTTTTCTGCCTTTTTCTGTTGCCATAATTCAACGAAAACGTTTGTGATTAGTAGTGCTAAGATTACGAAGAAATCATCCCATTTTTGGACTAATGCTGATAGGAGTGCAGCAATCTCTATCATTATTTGAATTGGACCAATAAATTTCTCAACAATCTTTAACCATTTTGGTTTTTCTTTTTCTTTTATTTCATTGTAACCGTTCTCTTCAAGTCTCTTTTTTACTTCTATTTCATCAAGTCCTTTATCAGGAACGGTACCCAACTCCCCAAAGACATCTTCTATTTTCTGTGTCTTATAATAATCAGTGCTCTTGAACATTTTTTCATCTCAATATATTTTTTAGATTCTTTTATTATTTGTTACTTGTTATTCTCTTTTTATCAATTAAATGTTTGGTTTGTTTTTATTATGCGCAATTATACTATCTTTTTTATTTATTATTAAAACTTGTGAATCTGTCCTCTTACTTTTATTCTTAATTTTTGAGTAAACTATTGTAATTTTTAATGACGATAATTATCAATCATTTTTTTAGTTGACTTTTTAGTATGATTATTTTTTAGATTGGTGTTTATTGAATAAACTGTTTTTAATGCTTTGATTTTATTTTATATAGTTTTGTTATCACTCTTGAGTGTTTTCGAGTTAAAGCTAATCTTTTCTTTGTTAATTGCTTATTTAATATTGTTTATTTCAGATTTTGTTATGTTTTATTTATTCATATTCTTACTGTTATTACTTTTATCGTTTTTTAAGGAATATTTTTATATATCTTTTGTTACTCTTTATTGTTGATGTTTGTATGAAAAGATTATCTAAGTATGAGCTTATTTACACTTTTGATGAGTTTATTGATGGTTTTGAATTTAATAAATCAGAAATAGACCTTATTAGAAAGGCCTATGATATTGCTGAGGAATCTTTGGAGAATATGCGTAGGATTTCTAAGTCACCTTTTTTTAGCCATGTGCTCTTTGTAGGAAGAAAGCTGTATGATTTGAGGATGGATCCTTTCTCCATTATTATAGGTTTGTTACACCACTCTTATTATGGAAAGTATATATCACAAATCAATAGGGCTTTTCCTAAGAAACTTGTTGACCAATTAAAGTTGTTTAGTCGTATCTCAATGCTTAAAAAAGCAGCTCGTGAGTATAAATTCAATTATGCAAACATGAGAAATCTCCTAATTGCTCTGTCAAATGATGTGAGAATTATTGTTGTAGAGTTGGTTAATAAGTATCATAATGTCTTGACTTCTAAGTTGGTTTCGGATAAAGAAAAAATGAGGGATGCTGTTGAGTCATTGGAGATATATTCGGTTTTAGCCCAAAAGTACGGGTTGGGAGAGCTTTCAACAGGTTTTGAGGATTATGCACTTAAGGTTCTTTTTCCAAAAAGGTTTAATGAATTAAAGGTTAGGATAAATCAAACAAGAGATGAGAGAAAGAGAAGGGTTAGCCAAATCATGTATGATATTGATAATGCATTAAAGCAAGCAGGACTAAGTGTGACTGTTACAGGAAGGGCAAAGCATTTTTACAGCATTCTTAAGAAAATAGAAAAAAAGGGGAAAAAATTAGATGAAATCTATGATCTCTTTGCGGTTAGGGTGATTACTCATTCTGTTGCGGATTGCTATAAGGTTTTGGATATTATTCATTCAAATTATGAGCCCATGCCTAATCGATTGAAGGATTATATTACTCATCCAAAGAGAAATGGTTATCAGAGTATTCATACGACTGTGAGAAAGGGTGATCTCATCTTTGAGGTTCAGATTAGAACAAGGGAAATGCATATTGCTGCTGAATTGGGTTTGGCAGCTCATTGGAAGTATAAAAACTTTGATATTAGTAAGTTTGATAAGTATATTGAGTTGAGTAAACAGAGCTTAGAGGTTCTAAGAGAACTGGACCCTAGGAAAAAATCTCTCATTGATAGTGCTAATATTGAGCTTTTTGGTGATCATTTCTTTGTTTTTACACCTAAGGGGGATCCTATACAGATGCCTATTGGTTCTACCATTGTTGATTTTGCTTTTAGGATTCACTCTTATTTGGGGTTTCATATTACTTATGCAAGGGTTAATAATCTTAAGAAGCCCATAACCTATAAGTTGATTCCAGCTGATATTATTGAAATTATATCATCACCGAACGTACAGGCAAAAGAGAAATGGCTCTCTATTGCTTCAACAAAGGATGCTAAGTATAAACTCAGAAACTATTTTGGTTTGGCCCTTAAACCGAATTTGAAATCAGGAGTTGAACAGAAACATTATGGTTTAATTGATTTTGATGAAAAGTATACCATTGCTGGATGTTGTCGTGATATCAAGTATGGAGATGATATTGTGGCAGTTAAAACAAAGTCAGGGTGGGTTGTTCATAAAAAGAACTGTCAAAATGTCTCTTCATTGAGAGTTGTGAGACCTGTTGGTTGGAAAAAGATACCACTTGAGATTAGGGTCCTCTATTCAAATGATGATAAGGGGGTCTTACTTAAGATTCTTACAAAAATCAATGAGCATAATGTTAAGATTTTTAGGATTAATGCTGAGAATTCAAGAGAAAATTATAGTATTCTTAGTATTATTATTGAACCTATTGATAAGAAGCAGTTGGAGAGATTGAGCAGAAGCCTAACATCATCATCTAATGCTATTAAGGATATTCAAATAAAAGAAAAATTCGATGCTTTTTAACTTTTTAAGTATTTTTAGAATTATTTCTTTCTAGCTCTTCCTGAGCTTCCAGAACCTGGTTTTAATAATCTTATTAGGAATCGGGAGAATTGTACTATTAATAAAAATCTAGTTATGTTGACATACCAATAGTTTAATATGTTGAAGCTGAACTGTAGGTTATTGGTTTTGACTATTAACATAATGGCTCCAATTATTATTAATAAATCAAAGAGCTCTAATACAATTTTTCTCTTTACTCCATCTGATACAATTATAAAAACTGAGAATATGATAATGGTCCATCCAACTAAGTTGTTTACTTGGGTGTTATTAAATAGTGATATTAACGGTCTAAAGCCCTTTGGATTGAATGAGAATAGGAAAGCCATTAAATAAGTAACTCCCAACAGTAATATTAAATCTATGAACTTGCTTAATTTTGCCATTTTTTGACCTTTTGATTTTTATTTATGAGTTTTTTAATTCTAAATATTTAGAGTATCTTTACTTCACATGGGGCTAACTCCTTGAATTTTTCTGCGTCTTCTCTTGAACCAATTATGGTTCCATAATGCATTGGTATTGCAATCTTTGGTTTTATGATTGAGCAGGCCTTGGCAGCTTCCTCTGCATTCATTACATAGGTCCCGCTCACAGGTAATAAAGCAATATCAATCTTACCTAATCTGTTCATTTCAGGAATCAAATCAGTATCACCTGCGTGATATATTCTGACATCATTAATTGTTATAATGTAACCAACCCAATTTTTGCTTCTTGGATGATATGGCTTGTTTATATTATAGGCAGGCACTGTTTCAATTCTTATGTTCTCAATTACGATATCAATTTCTGGCTCTACCAGTGTTATTTTACCTACTTTGAGATTACCATCATAATCTTTTGGAACAAATATTCTAGTATTATCGTTAGCAATCATTTTTATACTTTCAGGATCATAGTGGTCATAGTGGCTATGAGTTACTAGTATTATGTCTGCACGCTCAAGATTTCTGTTGTACTTTGATAATTGATAGGGATCAGTGTAAATGATTTTTCCATTTTCTCTGTCACTTATTTTAAAACTATCATGGCCAATCCATTCAATGATTAGATTTTTGTACTCAAAAATATTATTCTCAGGCATCCTATCACCACCTTCTAAAAGAGTTTTAAAGATATTAAAGGTTATTTTGTAGGTTTTTCTTACTTTATGTTGTTTATGTTTAAAAATGCTTTGATTTCCTTCATCAATTGTGAAATATCTTTCTTTACAGTGTCCTCTGCTTTTGAAAGCATTGTTTTGAAGATGAATCTATCAAAAATAGTTCTCATTACAAAGGTTGTGGGTTTTGCTTCCCATTTTGCTTCATAGTCAGTTACTACAAAACCCATAAAAGCTAATGACACTTCTCCTCTATTCATAAGCTTCTTTTCATTGCCAATTGAAACTTCTACATCTATGATGTTCTTCATTTCTATTTCTATCCAAATCATTATCTTAATGTAATCACTTATTTTTTTATAAGGTTGCTCTAATAAATAGATATATCTTCCATTCTCTTCAACTTTCTCTCTGGCAACTTTTTCATCTTTCGAATAACTGTTATCTTTAAACCATTTATCCATGAGTTTATAGAGATCATTTATGCTGAATAAACCGTTAAATGATACTATCTTTTTATCAAATGCAACATAGGTCTCAGCCATTAATTCACCTTTTGATTCTTATTATAAATTTGATGTTATTATATTCAG
>CAZZHT010000037.1:5829-10574 GCA_964653825.1 uncultured Methanosarcinales archaeon | reverse complement strand
ACAACAACCAAAACCTTTTGTTTATTCATCTTTAAACACCTTCACAACAGCTAAAAACTCAACATAAACATACAAAACACATAATAAAACACTAAAAATAATAAACTCAAAATTCATAACAAATCAAATTTTATCAATTATTATTTAAATAATTTACGGAATCACGCAAAAATCATTTAAAAATCATAAAAACAAAAAACATCCATAAAGAAAATCATTACATAACAAACTTATAATCATTTGTAATCACTTAATAACAAAGAAAACATAGAACTCTTAAACTCATCACTAACTTCAAACAAATTAGCAAAAGACCTTAATGCAGAATAACTCCTAATCTCCCAGGGATAACTTGCTCCACTAAAGACAACAACCTTTGCACCATACTTGTTACATAATCTAACATTCTGTTCCATTCGACCCAGGATTCTGCTGCGATTGTAGAAATTGCTGCTTTTAATTAAACTGTTGAAATTAACACCATATACCTTTTGTTTTTCTGCCAAGAATCTTGTGATAACATGATCCATTCCAGAATTCCTCTGAAAATTAAAATCATAATCCTTAGAGAGTTCGATATTATAAAACATATCAACCTTACTTTTCTCAACAAAGAACCTCAAATCCTTAAAAGAATCGTATGCAAAGAGATTAAAGAGCCCAAGTTTTTTAAGAAAAACAAAGTACTTATTGTACTCATCCAATGAACCAAAACTTAAAGCAAAATAAAAAACAAAATCAGAGTTCTCTTTAATCAAAGAATCCTTCAAAGAAAGCAAACTCTTACCTTTATTCTTTATAAAATCAGGACTAATCCTATTTTCATCAACTGAAAAAACATCTTTAAACCTATAAACAAAGCAAAGGCCTCTTGTCTTAACTACCCTTGCCGCTTTTATCAGATACTGTTCATTACTCCTTGGAAATACAAAATCAACAAACATAACAAAAAAACAACACTTAGAGATTATAAGTTTTTCGATAAAATAACAAAAAATAAAAATAAGATTTGAAAAACATCTTTAATTTCATGATAAATTTCTCATTTTAATCATGATAGTCACAAATAAGTAATTGACAAATTCAACATCAAAACAAATAAATTTCAAAATAGTGATATCACACAGGCAGTTAATCAATAAAGAGCAGAGAGACATTCAAGAACAAATAACAGCACAAAATCAAAAAATAAAGAAATAAGGATAAATAAACCTAAAATTATAAATAGTTATTATTAATTGTTATTAATTACAAACTCAAAAATAGGATAAGAAAACAAAAAAACTACAAAATGAAAAACACAAAAAAGAACCAATCAACAATAGAAATCACAGAAAATAGCACTGTTTATATCTTCAGCGACACTCACATTACAACAAACAAAAACCTAGATGATTCAAAAACACTAAACAAGCTCATAGAAGAATTAGATAAGATTGAAAAAAAAACAGAAAAAAGCAAAGAAAAGACAATACTCATATTTCTAGGAGATTTTCTTGACCTAATCAGAGAAGATATAACTGAAAAATCTCTAAAAAAAGAACCATACATTAAGATATTTAACAAAATAAAGGACATCAGATTAAAGGGCTCAGCGGTTTATTATGTTTTAGGCAATCATGATAGACTTTTGCTGACTAATAAACCTATTGTAAACTTCTTAGAAAGCAAAGAGATAGAAATAAACAGAGAAAATCCATACTCGCTCATATTAGAATACAAAGACAACTCGATAGTATTAGAACATGGAAATCAATATGATCCCTTAGCAAAGTACAATAAGATAAACTACAAATATGAAAGAACCATTTCAGATGAAGTTGTCAACATACTGAGAAAAGCAAAAAAAAATGATGACTTCAAAGGAAAGGACTGGATAAAGAACGCAAATAAAGTGCGACCAATAAGCAAACTACCAAACTGGTTTTTCTCAAAATTCTTTTATTATGAAACAAGCAAGAGCTTCAAGATTCTAAGCGCACCACTCATAACAAACTACCTACTCACGAGATTACTACCCTTACTATTATTAATATATATACTATTCTGGAACAAAATAAAAATATCAGAAATTCCAAAAGATATCGTAACATTTGCAATAGTATTAATAATCATGGATCTTTCATACGGATTCCTATTCATATTATTTTACCTCATAAAAAAAGACACAATAAAAGTTCTAAAAAAATTTAATCTCTTCGATTTTAATTTCAGCAAGAGGAAAGATAGTTTTTACACAGAAATCAGTAAAAACATCAAAGAAAACAGAACATACTTTACAAACAATATCAAAAACCTAAGATTAATAATATTAGGTCATAAACACTCTCCAGAATTAAAAAAAATAAACAACAAATATTTAATGATAAATGGATGTTGGTTAAAACACTATGATTCAGTAAAATCTTTAATAATGCTACCACGGGTCTTTTATGAGGTATATGAACTCAACTACATTACAATAGAATTTAATAAACTAATAAAAGCAGAGATACATGAAGTAAGAATATCTTCAAATCCTGCTTTAACTTTCTTAGAGAAGGTCTCATCAATACATAAATGGAGAAAAATAAAAAGAGACACACACAAAGAATACGAGCATACCCTCAGAAAAATAGAAATTCAACCAAATTAGAAAACTATTTCTAATTTAAGGTATAATGGATTTAATGGTACTTCACAGTATGCCTTGCACCGCATGCATGGCAAATAAGGATATACACTCCCTTTTCTTTCTTAAGTTCAGTATCGGGCTTACCACATTCAGGGCACTTAACAAAAAGCTCATAGTAATCATGTATCTTCTCATTAATCCTTGATGCAGATACCTTTGAACCCAAAATAAGCTGATTCTGGCTAATCACTCCAGGAGTTGCCAATTCTCTAAGAATAAATTTAAGAAGATGATGAGGATCCCTATTTAAAATCTTTGCAATCTGGAAGAAATTACTAATAACTGTCTTGGTTCCCTCAATATGCCCCTTAACCTTTGGAATTTCAAATCTGGACGATTCCTCTTGGGTTGATGGTAGTTTCTCATAGGCATCATTAAGCATTTCCTTGTAATCAAAGGAAGGAGAAGGTGCTGTATTGACCCTTTTACTAGTATTTTTAGCACCACTCTTAGCCCTAGAATGCTTCACAACCTTTTTACTATTATTACCCACTTTAGTCATAAAAACCACCAAATACAAAAAAGATAATCACTTTTCTGAATCAGACAAATGAGACAAAACAAGCCTCACATCACTATCTAGTACTGTCTTTCGATTTGCATGCTTTGCTAACTTTATGGACGACTCAGCAATGTCAAACATCTGTTCCTCAAGATACCTCTTCAACTCAAGCTTTGCTTTAAGCGAGCTCCTTTTAACATCGCAGGAATCCATCAATTTAACAATTGCATTGAGAGGAATAAACTTTTTAGCCATAAACACTCACTCCAGATTAATTGAAAAAGTGAAAAAGTTCAAAATCAAAACAAAACAAAGACAACATTAAACAAATAAATAAAAGTAATATAAAAACTTATCTATTTTAACATTAAAAAATATGTTTTAAAATGATTTAACAACAAAAAATAGATAATATTAATAAAAAAAGATTGAAAAAACAACACAAAACGCAATAAAAAAGATAAAGAGGGAATATAAGGAAAATATAAAAACTTAAAACATAATCGACTCATTAAAAACCATATCAAAAACACCAAAGAAGCATTATTACTCAACAATAGTAAAAATTCTTTAAAAAGAAAGAGAAAGGAAAACAAAAAATACAGCATAATTAATCAAATATAATAAACAAAAAACTGCAAAAATGAAAATATTTAAAAATAAAGCAAAACATAAAAACACAGAAACAGCAATAAAAAGATAACGAATTAAAAGAGGGTAATTAAATATCATTATACAATTATATAAAAATCAATAAAAATAAAATGTCAGAAGAAAAGAGAGATAAGAAAACAATAGAACTATTAAAAAAGAGATACAAGGAAAGTATAAGAGAGTACAAAACATTAAAGTTAAGATTACTAAAAAAGGAGATAACAATCAACGATTATAATGAGAAGATATACTCCCTTTTTCATTCAACTGATCCAAATAGAGAAATTGAAAAACTAAAAAACGAAATCAACAAAGAAGAAAGAAGATTAAAAGAAATCAGAAGTAAAGAGAGAAAAAGCAACAAACACACTATTCCTATAATAGCATCAATCATTTTCATAACTTTAATCATTCTAACCATAACAACAGGAATAAGACATACAGGTTACGCTGTATTAAATACATCATCACAGCAGAGCTCACAAAACACCAACAGTAGCACATCAATAAATCCGGAGACCTCGCAATCAACCCAAAACACAGCATCAACTCCAAACACAGTATCATCACCAACGGAAACTAAACCAAGCCCAAATCAGACAGCAAGCAACAGCCAAAATTCAATAACAAGCAAAAACACAAACCCAACAGAAAGCCAAACCACAAAAAATGATACAACAGCATCAAGTAAAAGCACAGAGAACACAACTGCTACGAATGTAAGCAATGAAGGAACTACAAACAAAAATAACAGCACTAACAGTAATCTCGCGAATGTCAACAATAACACAAACATTCCTACTAATAGCACTAATAAAACTAATCAAGAATTAGCAAATATCTCTAACAACAGCAATGAGAACAACAAAAATAACATCAGCACCACTACAACAAACAATAACACCACAAACACAA
>CAZZHT010000037.1:3440-5729 GCA_964653825.1 uncultured Methanosarcinales archaeon | reverse complement strand
AATAAAAGCACAAATCAAACAAAATTCAATGAAACGCCCACAAATACAAATAATACTAAAAACATTACCAGTACCAGCAACACTCAAATCACTACAAACGCAAGCAATCAAACAACCTCAACAAACAACACTAAGCCACCAATACCACAACTAAACCAAACATCTCAAACAAATCAAAGCAACCAAATAAATAACTCAGAAACAGGCATATCAAGCCCAAAACAGAACAAGACCTCATACCAAAACCAAAACATCACAGAAATAGACCTAAGCAGTTTAGAGCAAATTTTAAAGAATTCATTCATAGCTCCAGGGTTAGAAATAAAAAAGAGTTATGGATTGAACATCAACACCACTCAGAAAGACATCTCAAATGTTTTAATAAACTCAATAAAAGACCAAAACAAAGAACCAACTCTAAGCATAACAAAAACAATAATACTCAACATTCCATTTTCACCATACGAAATAAATAAAATTGATATTCTAAAAAAGGGCAATTTAATCTCAACCCTAATCATTAAAAGACCTGAATCAAACTCACTATCAAAATCACAACAATCAGGCACATCTGATAACACAAACTCCATAACCGGCTCGTTCACTGGAGTTAAGACAAATCAAAAAAATAAAAAGGGAATATTATCAAGAATAGGCCAGTTCTTCATAAGTTTATTCAAACTGATAAGAAGCAGAATAACCGGCTTTTTCACAGCACCACTCAACTCAGTGGATTCATCAAACACAGCCAGCTCTAACAACACAAATGAAATAAATACAAAAAACAATACCATTACCCACCAATCATCAAGCATCAATTCAAATAAAACATCTGTAGAATACACTGAAAAATATACTGAACCACAGATAATAATAAAGAATCTCAACCCTAACATAGTCAAGAACATCACCTATACATACACATCCCAACAAAACACCACTGGAGGATACAATAACACAATAAGCACTAACACCTTAAGTGAAAAAATCATAATCAACTTAACAATCAATGAAAACCTCAAAAACTTCACAGAAAACAGTAATATAAGCATAAAGAATCTCACCTCACTTGAAAGTAAAATAAACAGAGACCTAAAAGAATACACTCTCTCTATTGAGTACAAAACACCATCAATCGAAGCCAATGAAGTTAATAATCCTAAAGAAACAAACATCACAAGCAACAAATCAAATTCTAATAGCACTTATAACAACAGAGATTATAATAACACTAACAACACCTCCCATAATAACAGTTATTCAAACAACCAATCCTCAAATAATAAATACCTAAAAATAATCATCTCAAACAACAACACAATACCCTACAACAATCTAAACTTCAAAGTCAATCTAAACAACATAATAAATAGTATAGGCACAATAAATACTAACAACCTAACATATCTCCCACAAAACTCATATCATTACTACAGAACAAACATCACTCCCACAAAACTTGAAACACCCATTGAATACAGTATTGAAAAAGCCATGCTCCTTGGTGAAACATCTCAAGAACTGGAATATCTCAAAATAAAATTGAATATCATCCAACCATCTGAAACAATAGTGCTTTACTTCACAAACCAACCAAATTACAAAAACAATATCATTAACAATACCAATACCACTAACAGCACCCTAAATGAAAGCAATAACAACGAAACAGAATATCAAAATAAAAATCAAAAGAATCCACTCATAATAACAAGAATAAAGAACAACGACGGAACATCTGAAATTGTAATATATCTAAACAGAAACATAGAGAAATCAAACAGCTCAGAGACATTAAACAACATGGACACATCAAAGATAAGCTTACTAAACTATCTGAAAGATTTAGAGATAACATATAACCTCTTAAATGACTTAAATGAAAATTACACAGAAGACAAGTTGAACAATCGTAACACAGACAACAATACAAACAGTAACAATACAACAATTAAAACAATCAACATAGATTCCTTTTTAAATACTACCACTTATGATTCAAAAGCATACATCATCAACATATCCAATACAACAAACAATACTTACATAAAGAATATCTTCAACATTTTAACATCACCAAACATAGACAGAGACACATACATAAACAAGATAACCAAAACCCTAAAGGAAGCGCAATCATCACAAACGCAACCAATGATTTTGCAACCAATTGCTTACACAAAAACCCTCTCCTCAAAAACATGCACAGAATCAAAAACAAATACAGAAAATATAGAATCAGAAAATACAAATACAAAGCACATCAATTATGATTACAAATTACTCAAT
>CAZZHT010000037.1:0-3340 GCA_964653825.1 uncultured Methanosarcinales archaeon | reverse complement strand
AGAATCAGAAAATACAAATACAAAGCACATCAATTATGATTACAAATTACTCAATCAGAATTCAGTTAATAATTTACTTAACAATTCACTTGAACTCAATAACTCACCTAAACTTAATAATTCAATTAATCCATCAAATAGCACAGAGCCCTCACAGACACAGAATGAAGAATCATCACCTACAGAAAAACTACCAGAGCAAATATCAATAATCATTATAAAAATTCCAAAACTAAACAGAATCAACATTGATATTAACAACAACTCTAACACAAACCAGACCACTAACAGAAATCCGACTAACATAAATCATACTAGCACAATCACAACAAAAACAAACGAGACAGAAACCTACATAATCTCATCAATCTCATTAAAAGCCAACAATATCACAAAAACATACTCATTAATTAACTTAACAAGAACAAACAATACAAATATCAACAACAATACCAACTTCAACCTAAGCACACCTCTATTAATGCCTATAAAAACAACAATAAGTAGCAACTGTAACAACTGTAAATACAAATGTAGAGAGAATCCATCAAACATATGTATCTCCTCGGCCATATCAACAAACAAATGGTACTTTGTATCCTACTTAACGTATTCAACAGAACAACTAAATGAAATCCTTCAAACAGCACAAAAAAGATTAGATAAAAAAAGATTAGATGGATTACAGAAGATAGAACAAACACAAACCGAAACAAACACAACAATAAACTTATCAACAAAAGATACAACAAAAACAGAACAAGAACCAAAAATACAACTCTGTTTACACGTAAACTATAACAAAAATAAGATAATCACTCCACTATTAGTTGAAATAATCAATAACTCAGCTTACAACCTAAATGATAATCCAAATAATATCCCAAAAAATAATTCAAACCATAACTCAGAACCCTTAGAATCATCTTCACCAACAAAGGCAGCAACATCATACTCATCAAAATCATCCCAGGAATCATCAGACACTTGCTCGCTTAACAAAATTCTATTTATTAACAAAAGCTCAATAGAATCAATAATAGATGAAATAGATAAGCAGATAAATAATTCAACCAACAGTAACACAAACTCACAACACAGCACAAGTATAAAAGATATTAATAGCACTAATACAAAAGACATCACAGACACACACAACATAACAACTCCTAGAATACTATTATCATCCTCATCTCGAACTTCAATACCCATTGGTATAAAAACTGTAAAAAATCTCGGAAACTACTGTATTCCATTAAACACCAATAAAATAAAAGAAATCATCAAATATAATCAGCAGAACAATCAAAGTACAGTAACATTTAGGATAATTTCTGGAGCAAGAAAAAACATCATCTGTATATCAAACAATAATCAAAAAGAACTAAAAGAAATCTCATCTTACCTAAACACATCAAACTCAAGCCCAAATCAAACTCAAACAAACCAAAACACAGCAAACACAAACATACCAATGGAACAACCAATACTTTATATCGAAACATAAGATTATATAGAAACATAAAAACACTAAAAAGATTAGTTTAAAAACTCAATATTAAAAAAAATAAACAAGAAAATGAAAACAAAAAATCAAAAAACAAATAAAAAGAAAACCCTAAAGAGAAATACAAATCTAAAAACAAATAAGAAAGCTCTCTCAATGGAGTCCATAGTTCTTGCAACAATAGCACTAATAGTTTTAACAGTAGTTATTGTTCTCTTAATACGATACGTAAGAAACGCAAATCAGGGAGCTCATCATGTTCTCGAAGAACAGGACTGTGGATCACATGGGGGTAAACTAAAATATCAATGCGACGATAATGAAGACATGGTAGGCAGTTTAACAACCAAATGGAAAGGAAGTAAGCAAGGTCAAATATGCTGCAAACCAAAAGCTACACCAACACCTAAATCTTAACTTAGAAGTAAGAGTCATTAATTCATCATATCATAAAAAAACATCCAACAAAAATAAGATAGCAATAAGCTGATATAAGAAATGAGATAAAAAAACGAGATAAGAAAATAACTATAACTAAAGACAATAAAAAGAATAATATAAAAATCAATCTAAAAATCACAATGGGAACAAAAATAAAGGACCTAATTAAAACAAAAGAAGAGATATCGCTTGATGAACTTTCTGGAAAGATACTTGCAGTTGATAGCTTCAATGTCCTATATAAATACCTAACAACCATACGACAGAGAGACGGGTCTCCTTTAATGGATTCAAAATCACAAATAACAAGCCATCTTTCAGGTATCTTTAACAGAACAACAGATCTCATGTTAAAAAACATAAAAGAGATATTCGTCTTTGATGGAAAATCACCAAAACTAAAAACAAAAGAACAGGAGAGAAGAAGCAAAATAAAACAAGAAGCAGAGATTCTTTTGAAAAAAGCAAAAGCTGTGGGTAATGAAGAAGATATACGGAAATATTCAGGAAGAACCGCTAGATTAACATCCTCTATGATTGAAGAATCAAAGGAACTGATTCAAGCTTTAGGATTACCTATTATTCAAGCACCTGCAGAAGGTGAAGCTCAGGCATCAAAGATTGTAGAAAACAATGATGCCTATGCTGTTGCGAGCGAGGACTTCGATTGTATCATATTTGGAGCCACAAGATTAATAAAAAATCTGAGCATCTCAGGAAAGAGGAAAAAGATAAATAGTTTCACATACATCACAATAAAACCAGAACTAATAAAACTCTCAGATGTTCTCAACGATAATTCAATTGACAGAGATGAATTAATTGTAATCTCAATGCTTGCAGGAACCGACTTTAACATTGGGGGCATTCCAGGGATAGGAGCAATAAAAGGACTAAAATTAGTAAAGAAATACAAAAAAGATTTCAACACCTTATTTAAAGAAGTAGAATGGGACTCATATTTTAAAACACCCTGGCAAGAGATTTTCAACTTAATTAAAAACATGCCAACAACCAATAATTACAAGATTGAGTTTAGAGACCCTGATTTTGCTAAAATAAAAGAAATCTTAGTAACAAGACATGATTTTTCAGAAGAGAGAGTCAACAACAAAATTGAAAAAATCAAAAAATCAATGAAACCCGCACAGAGTTCACTCAACAAATGGTTTTGAGGTTTTGAGTTCTAATAAAGAAAATATTGACAAAAAACATCAATTTGGCTATGAATGAATTCTAAATATCTCAGAAAGATAACACAATATTTCTAAAAATACAAAATTTACAAATAATTCTGGAAGATTATAAAACATTATAGAAAATAATATATCTTATATATTAGATATTAAATATTAGATTTTCGTATTACATATAAGAGATAATACTAAAATA